>SPLB01000012.1 GCA_004566265.1 Paracoccaceae bacterium
CTTCGAGACAATCTCTTCTGGCTTCGGGCGCTTGTTTGCCATTCTTGATCCTCCGTTTCCTAAACATAGCGGTGGACCAGTTCAGATGGGGAGGCTCAGTCTAGGCAGGCCGTGTGCTGACCAGCAGCATTTTGCTCGGGTCCGTTTTGATCCGCGACACCGCTGCGATGCACGGCGCGGGTAGCTGTGAACCTTCACCATGTCCCGGCTATGACATGGCCTATGATACACCAAACAGCGCCAATACCTGAGCGAACACTTGTTCCCGGCTGAGGGTCAGCATAAAGCGCGCAGCTGGATAATTCGGTGAGAGGGCGAAGGGCTGTCTAATTGGTTGTAAAACGGTTCCAGCATGGCGTTCTCCCATCCTGGATCTCGCTCACAACTGACCGTGCCATGAAAAGGGCCGATCTACGATGAGCTGTGTGATCATCCGGGATGGAACACCTACTGCCAACACATGACTAAAACCATTGGCCCGGCTCTATCAGGCCAAGGTCCAGCAGCTGGCGCGAGGTCCACTCAAACCGAACTGAGTTTTGACATGCCAGCGTGTTGATCGCCTCGCGCGAACCGGGATTGCGGCGCAGCGCTTTGGCGGCGCGAAATGAACAGACCGCGGCCGTCAGATTATGGTGCCAGGGGCAGGCATAGGTGTTGTATTCCGGGTCGCTGAACTGATGTGTTGGCCCTAGCACCAAGCTGGATTTGGCGCGGAACAATGAGATGCGGTCAATGCGGCGGCTGGCCCGGGGCACATGTTCCTCGAGACGCCATCGCAGACCCCCAAAGAAATCGAGCTGGCGTTCCAACGGTTTGTGCGTGGCGGGATCCGCACGCGCCTGCGCAAAATATCCCGACCGGTCCAACATTGCGTGTTTCAGCGTGACCGCGTTTGGGTCCGTTTGTAGGTCGGCGGCATATAGATCAACCACATAGGTCAACATGGCCGAGCGGCGCTCTTCGGCGTGGAAGTTCAGCAGTTCGCGCACGCCGCGGGTCTCGCTGAAGGGGAAAAACAAGTATTCTGCATTGTAGCAGTAATACAGCCAGCAGTTTGGGGTGGCCGCTTTGATCACCTTGTTGATTGCGGTGAACACATCGCTGGGCAGGCCGCAGGCATAGGTGACGCGGTGAACCTCTGCTTCCAGATCGGTGGGCAGGTCAAAGCTATCGGGCATGAAAGCGACCACATGCAGAAACCCAAGGTCGAGATGATGGCGCAGGGTCGAGGCCACTTCGACGTCATCTTCGGCAAAGATCAGGGCGACTGGGCCTTTGACCAGCAGGGGTTTGCCCCTGGCCAGGAAATCCGCAAGAGAGTTGTAACGCATGTCTGCCCCGTTTTGTCGGCTAGAGAGCCTTCTGGCCTTTTCAGATAAAATCAGTTAAACGCAGTCGCATTGCAAGTGGGCCGTTTCCGCGCTAGAGGGGGCTGCTGTTTCTTTCCGTCCCCATAAGGTATCTCCGCAATGACCGCGCCAAAAGCCTCCGAGCCCAAGAAGCTCTTTATCAAGACCTATGGCTGCCAGATGAACGTCTATGACAGCGAACGCATGTCCGAGGCGCTGGGCGGTCAGGGATATGTGGAAACCCAAAGCCCTGATGACGCGGATATGATCCTGCTGAATACCTGCCATATCCGTGAAAAGGCGGCTGAAAAGGTTTATTCGGAACTGGGCCGTTTCAAAGGGCTGAAAGCCGAAAAGCCCGACTTGAAAATCGGGGTTGCGGGCTGTGTGGCCCAAGCCGAGGGCGAAGAGATTATGCGCCGCCAGCCTATGGTTGACCTGGTTGTCGGGCCTCAAAGCTATCATCGGCTGCCAGAAATGGAAGCCAAAGCGGGTAATGGCGAAAAGGTGCTGGATACCGATTTTCCAGAAGAAGACAAGTTCGAGAAACTGAAAAGCCGCCCCAAAGCAAAACGTGGTCCGACCGCATTTCTGACGGTGCAGGAAGGCTGCGACAAATTCTGTGCGTTCTGTGTTGTGCCCTACACGCGCGGTGCTGAAGTGTCCCGCCCGGCAGCACGCATCTTGACCGAGGCGCGGGATCTTGTGGAACGCGGTGTGCGCGAAATCACGCTTTTGGGCCAGAACGTCAACGCTTACCATGGGGCAGGTGCAAACGGCGACCTGACGCTGGCGCAACTGATCTGGGAGCTTGATAAAGTCGATGGGCTGGAGCGCATTCGATACACCACCTCGCACCCTAACGATATGCTGGATGACCTGATAGAAGCCCATGGTGCTTGCGACAAGCTGATGCCATATCTGCACCTGCCGGTTCAGGCCGGGTCCGACAAGATCCTCAAGCGCATGAACCGCAGCCACACGGCAGAAAGCTATGTTCGCCTTATCGAACGTATTCGCTCGGCACGTCCTGACATTTTGATTTCCGGCGATTTTATTGTTGGCTTCCCGGAGGAGACAGAAGAGGATTTCCAGGCGACTCTCGACCTGATTGAAGAAGTGAAATACGGCACGGCCTATTCTTTTAAATACTCCACCCGGCCGGGGACGCCCGCTGCTGAGCGCCCGCTGGTCGATGCGTCGGAGGCCGACGAGCGACTGCAGCGTTTGCAAGCCCTTCTAACCAAGCAACAGCGCGAAGTGCAGGACAGCATGATTGGGCGGGAGGTCGGTGTTCTGTTTGAAAAAACAGGCCGTCGTGAAGGTCAGATGGTCGGGAAATCTGACTACCTACATGCGGTGCACGTAGCCGATTGTGACCGGGTGGTGGGTGATCTTTCACGCGTGCGCATTATCTCATCGGGCGCGAATTCGCTGGCAGGTGAATTGATCCGCGCCTGAGCAATCGGCCCGATCACTAGACGTATCAGGATGAGACAACCAGTGTCAGTTCGCAACAAAACCGGACATCCAGTGCGGGAATTGTTGTTTCCGATCTGAACGCAAAGCGCAAAATGTGTTGGTGATGTTCACACAGGCGGATTGAAAAGACCAAAAAAGGGGTGAAACTGCTCTTGTTTGAACCAATAATTGTCTAATTTGGGAATACTACTGGTCTTA
>SPLB01000388.1 GCA_004566265.1 Paracoccaceae bacterium
GAATCAAGATCGGCGGTCCCCTGATCGCGCTGTGGTTCGCGCTGTCGATCTACACCGGTGCTTTCATTGCGGAAAACGTCCGCGCGGGTATCCAGGCTGTGTCCAAGGGCCAGACCGAGGCCGCCGCAGCCCTGGGTCTGCGACCGAGCCGTGTGATGAACCTGGTTGTGCTTCCGCAGGCGCTGAGGGTTATCATCCCCCCGCTGATTTCGCATTACCTCAACATCACCAAGAACTCGTCTCTGGCGATTATTGTGGGCTACGCTGACATCACCGCGACGCTGGGCGGCATTACGCTGAACCAGACCGGCCGCGCGATTGAATGTATCCTGCTCTTGATGGCGTTTTACCTGACCGTCTCGCTGGTCACCTCGCTGGTGATGAACTTCTACAATGCATCCGTGAAGCTGAAGGAGCGCTGAGATGAGCGAACAAAATTCCGTCGCCTTCGTCGCCACCGAAAGCATCCCGCCGTCGCCGCCCCCATCCAGTCAGGTCGGTGCGGTGAAATGGTTGCGCGAAAACCTCTTTTCAAACTGGCAGAGCACCCTGCTGACGGTTGTGTCGCTCTTACTGATCTTTCAGATCCTAAGCACGCTTTTGCCGTGGGTGCTGAACGGGGTTTGGACGACCTCCAGCCTGTCGGAATGCCGCGACGTGTTGCAGGGTAAATTTGGTGCGTGTTTCTCGGTTCTGACCGAGCGCTGGAACCAGTTGCTGTTTGGGTTCAAATATCCGAGCGATCAATATTGGCGCCCGACACTGGCCTTTGTGTTCCTGCTGATCGCAGCGGCGCCGGTATTGTTCTTTGACCTGCCGCGCAAAATGCTGGCCTTTACAGTGGCCTATCCCTTTGTCGCCTTTTGGTTGATCTGGGGCGGGACACTCATGGCTCCGATCGTGGCGTTTCTGGGCTGCGCGGCTGCGGCCTATGTGTTCAGCGCTTATGGCAAGACCAATTTTGCGCTGGGATTCATTGGCGCCATTGCCGCGGCCCTAGTGGTCTGGAGTGTGGGGGCAGTGCTAATCCCTGAAGGGGCAAACGACAGTGCCATCCTGGAGCATGTGCCGTCGCGTGACCTTGGTGGTTTCATGCTGAACATGATGCTGGGCGTCACCTGTGTGTCGCTTTCGATCCCGCTGGGCATTGCGCTTGCGCTGGGTCGCCAGTCGAACATGCCGCTGATCAAAGGCCTTTGTGTGGTCTTTATTGAATTCGTGCGGGGCGTTCCGCTGATCACGCTGCTGTTTGTGGCCTCTGTTATGCTCAGTTACTTTTTCCCGCCGGATGCCACCGTCGACCTGTTCCTGCGCGTTGTGATCATGATGACCCTGTTCTCGGCAGCCTATGTGGCCGAGGTGATCCGAGGTGGTCTGGCCGCTTTGCCGAAAGGGCAGTATGAGGCCGCCGACAGCCTGGGTTTGGATTACCCTCAGGCCATGCGCCTGATCATCCTGCCGCAGGCCCTGAAGATCTCCATTCCGGGCATTGTGAACGTGGCCGTGGGTCTGTTCAAAGACACCACATTGGTCTCTGTTATCTCGCTCTTCGATCTGGTCGGTATGATCCGTGGCCCGATCCTGGGCGGTTCGGCTGAATGGAATGGCGTCTACTGGGAGCTGTGGGGCTTTGCCGCCGTGCTGTTCTTTGTCGTCTGCTACGGCATCTCTCAATATTCACAGTGGCTCGAGCGTCGTCTCGCCACAGATCACCGCTAAGGAGTTCAACATATGTCTGAACTGGCAATTGACCGCGAAATCGACCGTTCCAAGATGCAGGTCTCGGATGAGATCGCGATCCAAATCAACGGCATGAACAAGTGGTACGGGGCGTTCCACGTGCTGCGTGACATCAACCTGACCGTCAACCGTGGCGAGCGGATCGTGATTGCGGGCCCCTCTGGGTCCGGTAAATCCACCCTCATTCGCTGCCTGAACGCGCTGGAAGAACATCAGCAGGGTCAGATCATAGTCGACGGAACCGAGTTAACTTCGGACCTGAAAAACATCGACAAGATCCGGTCCGAGGTTGGTATGTGTTTCCAGCACTTTAACCTGTTCCCGCATCTGACCATTCTGGAAAACTGCACGCTGGCACCGATCTGGGTTCGCAAGACCCCGAAGAAAGAAGCTGAAGAGCGGGCCATGCACTTCCTTGAGAAGGTGAAGATCCCCGATCAGGCGCACAAATACCCGGGCATGTTGTCCGGGGGGCAGCAGCAGCGTGTGGCGATTGCGCGTAGCTTGTGCATGAAGCCGCGCATTATGCTGTTTGATGAACCGACCTCGGCGCTTGACCCCGAAATGATCAAGGAGGTGCTCGACACCATGATCGAACTGGCGGAAGAGGGCATGACCATGCTGTGTGTGACGCATGAGATGGGCTTTGCCCGTCAGGTTGCCAACCGGGTGATCTTCATGGCGGACGGCCAGATTGTGGAGCAGAACGAACCTGAAGAGTTCTTCAACAACCCGAAGTCCGAGCGCACCCAGCAGTTCCTGAGCCAGATCCTGGGCCACTGACGCCCGCTGGTTTTCAGGTTTCTCAAAAAGACGCAGCAAAAAGGCCGGATATGTCCGGCCTTTTCCCCTGTTGGTCGCATCCAGACTTGTGCCGCAGGACCCGCACTGCCAGAAGGAGACGTTCTCAGGGCGGGGCGAAATTCCCCACCGGCGGTAAGCAGAAGTGTAAGCCCGCGAGCGCCTCGGGTTTTCCGAGGGTCAGCAGATCAGGTGCAATTCCTGAGCCGACGGTTACAGTCCGGATGGAAGAGAGACCGTGACACAGGCCGGCCCAGATTGGGCAGGGCGTGTGCATGTGATCGCCTTGGGTGACGTGTCACGTTGAAAGGAGATCACAATGACACAAACCCGATACGCATTCATCAAAGCCGGCTGGCATGCCGATATTGTCGATCAGGCGCTGGTTGGCTTTCAGGAGTTGATCCCGGCGGATCAGATGGACGTCTTTGACGTGCCCGGCGCCTTTGAAATGCCCCTGCTGGCGCGCGATCTGGGGCGCTCTGGCCGTTATGCGGCTGTGGCGGCGGCGGCTCTTGTGGTAGACGGGGGGATCTACCGCCATGACTTTGTGGCGCAGGCCGTGGTCGACGGGCTGATGCGCGCAGGCATGGACAGTGACGTCCCGGTACTGTCGGTGTCGCTGACCCCGCATCACTTCCAGGAGACCGCGCATCACATTGCGATCTACCGTGAGCATTTTGTGCAGAAGGGTCGGGAGGCTGCACAGGCGGCCCTGAAGATCACCGAGACCCGCAGTCTGATCTCGCAGTAAGGCTCGGTGGTTTGGGAAAGCTGGGCGTCGCGTTCGGCTTCCCGTTATGCTCCGCTTGAAGCAATAGGGAGCATCAATGTGAGTGACGCGCGCTCCATTGTGACTGCAGCAGAGATTGAGGTGACCGAGGGCACGGCAAAGACTCATTTCAAGAACGAAGGGGCAAGGCGCGCCAATATCTCGCTTGGGGAATTGATCGGGCTCACCCGGCTTGGGTTTCA
>SPLB01000389.1 GCA_004566265.1 Paracoccaceae bacterium
AAGGCTTTGAACGGGGGATGAGCCGGGAGCTTCGTGGCAACCTGAAGACGGTCGCCAAATGGCGCAAGGGTGACGGCTTTGAACAGGCTGCTCTGGGACCGAAGCAAGCCCCTTCTACAGCTCACAGCATCCATGAGGAAGCCGCCATTGTCGCCTTCCCGTGTCACACGCTCCTGCCGCTAGATGACGGGCCGCCGCCCATCCCGCTGCTGACACGGTCTTCGTCGCACAGGCGTCTGCCGCGAGAACGAGATCGATCACCGGCTGACCAAGGTGCCCCGCCCGTGAACCAACGGCTAGGGTGAACGCATGAAGCGGACGATTAAAGCTTCAACGGTCAAGCTCTGCCACTAGACACTGCAACGCAACTTTAAACGCAGATCTGCGACTTGCTCGCCGCAAATCGATCCGCCCGCCATTTGAGAACCCGACAAGGCCTCCGGCCGTTCGGATACATCTGCATACTCTGGACATCACCGCCGAAACACCTACCTACTTACCGAACCGTCGACACGCTGGGATTAAACAGCTGCATTACGAAACTTTTGAAGTTGTCTGTATCATTAAGGTTCACCTTAACGGAATGCTTAACTTCTGATTCTAACTTGGCGGTGGAATCCATGGGAGTATTTTAGATGCCAGCCACCAATTGGTTTGCGAACCGGCCCGTCAAACAGAAGATCCTCATCCCCGGTCTTATCGGGCTGCTGCTGATGATGGTGACTATATCCGCTTTCTGGGCGCAAAAACTGTCGGACGCGCTTTATTCCGGTTTCGAGTCGAAAGTTGAAGTGACCAATTCTTTTGTGTCGGTTCCGCTCGCAACCGCGGCCTGGAATTATGATGAGGAACTCGCGGTTACCACCCTTGCTAAACTTGCGGAGCAAGAGGCATTGCTGTTTGCAAAGGTTGTTAGCGCGGGTGACACACTGGCTGAAACCGCACGCGGTGGTGAAATCACGGAAGCGTGGAACACGATAGCCACCGAAATGCTTGAAACGGGCGCGCTAAAGAAAGACATGGGCGACCGCATTTTCTATCGCACGCCACTTTCCTTTGAAGGCGAGACTGCCGGGGACCTGATTTGGGCTCTTGATACGTCCATTGTCGCAAAGTCCATAAACTCTGCCGAGATTACAGCTGCCATCCTTGGCGTCGCTTTTTTCGCGGCCTTTGCAGTGATGTTGTTCTGGATCTGCAACGCGGTGGCCAATCCGATGCGCGCTGTGGTCGACCACATCGATGCGCTGCAGAAAGGGAATACCGATTTGGAAATCCCTGAAGCTAAGCGCAAGGACGAAATCGGTGCTCTTGGTCAGGCTTTGGTGGCGTTTCGCGATGCAACGGCGGAAACGAAACGGATGGAAGAAGAGAAGCGCGCGGCTGATGCTGAACAGAAGCGCGTTGTCGCAGACTTCTCTGACGCCTTGGGAAAACTCTCCGGCGGAGACCTGACCGCGCGCATCGAAGCGAAGTTCCCGACAGAATACGAAAAACTGCGCAGTGACTTCAATACATTGATTGACCGCCTGTTTGAAACTCTCTCGGCAGTTATTGACGCGTCGGACAGTATTCAAAACGGCTCAACCGAGATCAGCTCGGCGTCTGACGATCTTGCCCGCCGCACCGAAAGCCAGGCCGCAACTCTCGAAGAAACGGCCGCCGCTCTGGACGAACTGACCTCTTCGGTGCGTCAATCTGCAGATGGTGCAAGCAGTGTGGCCAATACTATGGATGCGGCCAAGGCTCAGGCCGTAAACAGCGGTGAAATCGTCAACAAGGCCGTCTCTGCTATGACTGAGATCGAACAGTCCTCCACCCATATCTCTCAAATCATTGGCGTGATCGACGACATCGCGTTCCAAACCAATCTACTGGCGCTGAACGCCGGGGTCGAGGCAGCCCGTGCCGGCGAAGCTGGCCGTGGCTTTGCGGTTGTTGCAAGCGAAGTCCGTGCCCTTGCACAGCGTTCTTCCGATGCAGCAATGGAAATCAAGACACTGATTGGCGACAGCTCCAAACAAGTGGAACGCGGTGTTGATCTGGTGGGGCGCACCGGAGAAGCCTTGCATAAGATTGTGGAAGAGGTATCCCAGATCTCTGGCCTGATTTCGGAAATTGCCCAAGGTGCGAAGGAGCAGTCTGCTGGCCTTGGCGATATCAACAACGGTATGGTCGAATTGGATCAGGTGACACAACAAAACGCCGCAATGGTCGAACAAGCAACAGCTGCCAGCCATATGCTGAAAGCCAATGCGCAAGACCTTGTGAAGATGGTAACCTATTTCAATCTTGGAGATGACCACAGCAATGTGACAAAACTACAAGAACCCTCTTCTAGCCCTGTACCGTCAGGCGCCATTCCATCAGCACACGGCGATGGGTGGGACCAAACAGATGATTGGGCGGAACCAGAGCCAACACCTGCTCCGTTAGCGGCCACTGCTGAAAACAACAAGGTGTGGCAAGACTTCTAACTGGTTGTTTCCGGGGTGTAGTGATCTGATGGTCCGTCATCATCAAAAGCGAACCACATTGGAAGAACTCTTTGCGCGAACACCAAGATTCCAATGTCCTCTCGTTGATTTCATTTCAACCAGCGAGAGGCTAGAACGTTGACCGCGCCTGCATAATGCGACCGAAAGCTTTTGACGCGACGCTGAAGGTCAATACGACCGGAACTACTTCGCTATGGAACTGCCCGCGGGGCAGCCGATCGCAGCGATCATGCCCGACCCTGCGTGCGAGATACAAGAGGGGTCGTCGAGACCGACAGCCAAGGTGATTTTCAACAACATGGTGATGGCCGAGTTCGGCCCAGGTGTTGCGCGTGTGACCGGCTTCAACCCCGACTTCAACGTCATGCTCGGCCCTGTCAGCGAGTGATGAGAGCGGCTCCTGTTTATTAGAACCGCTGGGATTTCCCACGGGTGCGATGTTCTGATTCCGTCTTGAACAGGAGGATCGTTTCCTGCCCGCACCGTTGTCACCGGATATTCGCCATAGTTTGCAGGTTCTGCACAAAGAAGGTCTTTCGGCGCGGGAGATCGGCCGTCGCTTGTTGATTTCCGCAGCGAGCGCCGTGCGGTTCGCGGCTTGCTCGCGGCAGACTGGCAGCCTCACG
>SPLB01000013.1 GCA_004566265.1 Paracoccaceae bacterium
CAGTCACCGCAACGATAGCCGTCTGGCTCAGCGCATGGCGTTCGTACGCCAAAAGCTGCACCCGGGTCACCCCAAGCCAGAGCGATACTCCACCGGTGGCCAGCAGGATATAGGGCAGGATCGGCAGCGCCTGGCTCAGAAGATCCGCCGGTTCCTGAGGCAGGGCCTGCACCAGATAGGTGAAATAAAGCGCCACAGGCAGCAGAGCCAGATCAGTGGCCAGAAAGATGTAGGACTTTTGGGTGCGCGATAGCCTGTTGATCACCTCAAACATGGGCCACCTCCCTCTCGTGCAAATCTGTACCAGCAAAATGCATCGTCTTAATATGGCTCATGATATGCTGTCTAGACCGGGCGCAGCGGATCCATCCTGTCCGCCCCCAAAGCCCGCTCGGGACCAGACCTCTTCATACCCTGATAACCTGCTTTGCGCATATCTCCAATGGGCACCATGGGAATTTGCCCCATCACCCCGATCAGGGGCAGAAACCCTGCGGTTTCGACACGTTCTTGCCCAAGACCGCCCAGGTTGTCGCCGGTTTCCGAATCCGGCCTCTGTGTCACGACTCAACGCGGCGCCCTCAGCGCTGGCGGGAAAACACATGGCCGATGGTCTGAAACACCAGATCGAAATCAAACCAGATGCTGCGGTGGCGCTGGTAGATCATATCGAGCCGCGCCTTCATCGGCACGCAGATGCGGGAGTAGATGTCATGGGTGGCCTCTGGCGTGTCACAGCGGGCCAGTAGAGTTGCCTCATGCTTGTGATAGACGATGGAAGCCAGCCCGGTCACCCCGGGGCGGGACTGCAGGACCGCGTCGTAGATTTCGGGATGCGCTTCGACATATTGGCGCAGCGGCGGACGGGGGCCAACAAAGCTCAGGTCGCCCCGCAAGATGTTCCACAGCTGAGGGAATTCATCTAGCCGCTTGCCCCGCAGCCAGGCTCCTGTCCGGGTAATGCGCCTGGCCTTGTCGCCACCCGATACGCCGCTGTCCTCTGCCACCACGGTCATGGTGCGCAGCTTCCACAGCATGAAAGCCTGATCCGGGGTTTTCATACGCTCGGCCACGTAAAAGACGGGCCGGCCCTCTTTGATCAGGAGCCACAGCAGCAAAAGGAGTAGCACAGGACCAAGGACCACAATCAGAAGGCTGGCAAAGAAAAGGTCAAAAAGACGTTTGTCCCAGGTCATATTCATATCCGGCCATCCTATAAATCACCGTCTTGCACGGCTGCTCCTCGCGCGTCCGGTTCCCACCCGCTTATGCATCAAGCCCTGCACCAAGACGCAGATATGGCTCTAACACGGTCCAATCCGTCACCATTTGCGCAGCATTCGCCACAGGCAGGCTCGTGCTTTGCCCTGCCTGCGCTAAAACACCGCTCAGGCGGGAAAGGTCAAGAGCCACTTCGGGGATCGCGCTCTGCGGGGCCGGAACTGGGGTAAAGCGATGCCCTGCAGCCCGCAAGAGCGCCGCCATTTCAATACTCCCCCTCGACTTTCCTCCCCCCACCTCTGTTGGCTGGGCGACATTCAGAATCGGCGGCAGATCCGGCGATGCCAGCAGCGCCGCCAGCACATCGGCCAATGCGGTAAGCCCGATATAGCTGCGACGGGGGCTTGACCCATCGGAAAACTGATCCAGCCGGAACCCAGGTTTCCAACCACCCAGAATTGCATCAAATCCAGCGATATTGCCGATCCGCAGTGCGGTCACCGGCACCCCCAGGCCTTGTGCCAACCCAAGTGCCTCCCGCTCCATCCTGGCCTTGGCCACACCATAGGGGCTCATCGGGGCAAGCGGTTGATCTTCCTGCAGGGGCGTGCCCGGTGTTCCAGTGCCATAAACCGCCGCAGAAGACGCCAGCAGCGCCCGTGCGCCCACCTGCGCTGCCGCCCGCACCGTGGCCAGAGCCAGATCGACGTGACGCCCCATCTGGCGGTCCTGGATTTCGACGGACCCGGCATCAGATCCCGGCCTGCAGACGCTAGGCACGGGGCCGGCCAGACAGAGGATTTGGCGACAGCCCTTAGCTGCCTGTGTCAGCGCTTCAGCATCCAGCAATGGGTCAAAAGTGATCCAGCCTGCCCCTGCCTGCGGCTGACGGCTCTGCCAGCGATTGCCGCCCACGCCCCAGCAATGGCGCAGTAGCCGACCGATACGCCCGGTCGCTCCCAGCACCAGTACCTGTACGTGATCCTGCATATGAACCGCTCCTGTTATTTCCTGTACTGGGGCTGACTGTTGTTGTAACGCGTCTGCGCGCGTACTTCTGGACCATTCGCGCCGCGCGCTTTAGGGAATGATTGACGCCTTATCTCGGGACGGTATCTTGCAGCCAGCAAAAACAACGGGGCTGCAACACAAATTTACGCCACCCCCCGACCAGACTTTCAAGACGGGACTTTTTATGCGCCGCCTTTCTTCTTTCCTTCTACCCCTTAAGTCTCTGGTTGGCCTGAGCTTTGTGCTTGTGGCCTGCAGCCATTTGCCAAGCGGTGCACCAGACAGTCAGGAAATCCTGAAAGAAATACAGGCCGACGACCCTGGATTTGCCTTTTATCAGGTGACGCGCGACTTTGTCCCGACGGTTGCCAACTGGCCGGAAACCGGCAGCTATCAGAAGCTGGGCTGGATGACTGCCTCTGAGGGGCCAAAAAGCCAGGTCATCCAGCCGGGTGATCTGCTGCATGTGCAGGTCTGGGATAGCAATGAGAATTCGCTCATGACAGTCCCCGGCCAGCGGTTTACCCGCCTCGAAGGCCTTAAAGTCTCGGGCAACGGCAGCATCTTCATGCCCTATGTCGGCAATATTTCGCTCAGTGGCCTGTCCCCGGAACTGGCCCGTGAAAAGATACAGGATGCGCTGGAGCCGGTGGTGTCCTCGGCTCAGGTGCAGCTCACCATGCGGGAAGGGCGCAACAATTCCGTTGATCTGGTTTCTGGGGCGTTGCGATCTGGCACCTATCCGATG
>SPLB01000014.1 GCA_004566265.1 Paracoccaceae bacterium
ATTTGCCTTGGGTGGTCTTCCCGTTCGGTCAGGGGGGTCAGGCGATAATGTCTGGTGTCAAGCGGTCTTCGATCAGCGCGATCTTGTCTTTCAGCAGCAGCTTTTGCTTTTTCAAGCGGCGCAGGGTCAGCTGGTCGGCAGTGCCGCGTTCTTCAAGGGCGGTGATCGCTTCGTCCAGGTCGCGGTGTTCGCGGCGAAAGACCTGCAGTTCGACCTTCAGGACGTCTTCGGTGGCCATGGACAGATCCTGGGACAGATCAGAGCGCTCGTTCATTTGTGACTCGCTTTTTAAGGGCTGCGTTAAGTGTTGCGTAACCTAACCCCACAATAGTCTCTCCTGCGCCATGGGGCTAGGGTTCTTGCGGCGGTGCAGGGCGATCAAATTTCGGATGGAGGCGAGACTTTCGAAATGAGGTTGGCCCGAACGGTGACGAGGGACGACAACTGAGGGACTTGTGAAAAGCAGAAAACTGCCCATATTCTAACAGAGCGGTTGCCGAACCGGGACCGCAAAAAAACGTCGCTTTCGAACTAAGGACGAACAACGTGTCGAAACTTACACTGGGCTCTTACCCGCATATGCTCGGGTTTGAACAATTGGAACGCCTTCTCGAACGCTCTGCCAAATCGGGCAATGAAGGATATCCACCCTACAATATAGAGCAGACCTCGGATTATTCATACCGAATCACTCTGGCCGTTGCCGGGTTCGCCGAAGAGGATTTGGCGATCACGGTTGAGGAACGCCAGCTTGTGATCCGCGGACGCCAGCGTGAAGAAGCAGATGGTCGCATATTTCTTCATCGCGGCATTGCCGCGCGCCAGTTTCAACGCATGTTTGTCTTAGCAGATGGCGTCGAAGTGGGCGAGGCTGTGATGGAAAACGGTCTTCTCCATGTGGACCTGACGCGGTCGCGTCCGGAAACAGTGGTCCAAACCATCAATATCAGAAAGGGGTAAGAGATGCAGACAACCGTAGAAACACCGCAGGACGCAGGACGCGTGGTCTATGTTAAGGCCGTGGCCGTGGCTGATCTTCCCAAGGATGTGCAGGCCTCTGTGCCGGGCCGAGAGCGCCTTTATGCCGTGCATGACGCCGAAGGTGAACAGCTGGCTTTGGTGGCCGATCGCAAAATGGCGTTTGTTCTGGCGCGCCAGCATGATTATGCGCCGGTTGCGGTCCATTAACTGCCCCTGCCACGTGGTTGACCCCATGCGGTGCCATGTAATCTAAAAAACGTATTTCAAATGCCCCGTTCGTTTCGTGCGGGGTTTTTGTTTTGTATCCATACGGTGGCTTTTGATTGCAACGGCTCGATGGCTGTCGCATCCGGAACCTTTAAAAAAGCGGGGAGCAGATATGGCGCAATATGAATTTGACTGGGTGGATGCGTTCACCGATCGACCCTTTGGTGGCAATGGCTGTGCGGTGGTGCATCAGGGTGCACACCTGCCCGAGGCCGTCGCCTGCGCTTATGTGCGGGAAACCTCTTTGGTGGAATGCACCTTTACCGGCCAGTCTGAGGTTGCCGACCTGAAAGTGCGCTACTTTCTGGCGGGTCAGGAGATCCCCTTTGCGGGCCACCCGACCCTTGCAACCGTGGTCGCGCTGCGCGACCGGGGGCTGATCGCGGGCAACAGCCTGCGGCTGGAAACCGGGGCTGGGGTGGTCGATATTGCCCTCAATGGGGCAGAGATTGAAATGACCCAAGTCGCACCGCAGTTTGGCGCAATGGTGGACCCGGCGCTGGTGGCGGCGACGCTTGGGCTGCCCAAAGAGGCCATTGCCGCGCCGCCGCAGATGGTGTCCACAGGTCTGCCGTTTGTGATTACCGTTCTCAAAGATCACGCGGCGCTGGAGGCGGCGACGCTGAACCTGGAGGCCCTGCAGCAGCTGCTGGCCCGCTTTGAGGGTCAGGATGTGATGGAGCCCTTTCTGGTCACGTTGAAAGGGCGCGATACAGGTGACACCTTCTCGCGCCTGTTGATGGCCCCGCCGAACCCGCCTGAAGACCCGTTCACGGGGTCTGCGACCGGGGCCATGGCGGCGTATCTCTGGCATCACGGGTTGATGTCCAAGGACAGCTTTGTGGCGGAGCAGGGCCATCTGATGGGGCGTCCCGGTCAGGCGCGGGTGACGCGGGTCGGAACCCCCAGCGATATTCAGGGCGTCAAAGTCGCGGGCAAAGGCTTTGTCCTTATGCGCGGGACAGTTGACCTGCCAGATCAGCTTTGACCGGCGGGGCAAAGCAGCACATGCGCGTTCCCGCAAGCCATGCAGGTGCGGGCCGAAGTGGATCGGATTGACCGTGCAGCTGTCGACGCTGTTTGACCGGCCTGCGTCCGGGCGCTGCATAAGTCTGGCCGCAGGTAAGCCGCGCGAAAGATAGGTGCATAATCAAAAAGGCCCGCCCCCTGAGGCGAGCCTTTCTTTTGTCTGACTGAGCGCGTTTTACGCTTTGATCAGACCCATGCTTTCCAGTTTCAGCAAAACCTGATGTGCGCAGTGATCGACGTCTGTACCTTCGGTTTCCACACGCAGCTCGGGGGTTTCCGGCACGTCATAGGGGTCAGAGATTCCGGTGAACTCTTTGATCTTGCCTTCGCGGGCCAGTTTATACAGGCCTTTGCGGTCGCGGCGTTCACATTCCTCGATCGAGGTTGCAACGTGCACTTCGACAAAGGCACCGAACTGCTCAATGCCCTGACGGACCTGACGGCGGGTGGTGGCATAGGGCGCGATCGGCGCGCAGATGGCGATGCCACCGTTCTTGGTGATCTCGGACGCGACATAGCCGATGCGCTGGATGTTGAGATCGCGGTGCTCTTTCGAGAAGCCCAGCTCGGAGGACAGGTTTTTACGCACAATATCGCCGTCCAGAAGGGTCACGGGGCGGCCACCCATTTCCATCAGCTTGACCATCAGCGCGTTGGCGATGGTGGATTTGCCAGAGCCGGAGAAGCCGGTGAAGAACACGGTGAAGCCCTGATTTGAGCGCGGCGGCTTGGTTTTGCGCAGCTCGGCCACCACTTCGGGGAAGGAGAACCACTCGGGGATTTCCAGACCTTCGGACAGACGGCGGCGCAGTTCGGTGCCGGAGATGTTCAGGATGGTGACATTGTCACGATCTGCGATCTCGTCATTGGGTTCGTACTGGGCGCGTTCCTGCACATAGACCATGTGTTTGAAGTCGACCATGGTGAGGCCGATTTCTTCCTCATATGTGCGGAAAAGATCCTGCGCGTCATAGGGGCCGTAGAAATCTTCACCGGCAGAGTTCTTGCCGGGGCCTGCGTGGTCGCGGCCAACGATGAAGTGGGTGCAGCCGTGGTTTTTACGGATGATGCCGTGCCAGACCGCCTCGCGTGGGCCTGCCATACGCATGGCCAGGTTCAGCAGGGACATGGAGGTGGTGGCCGCCGGGTATTTGTCCAGAACCGCCTCGTAGCAGCGGACGCGGGTGAAGTGGTCCACATCGCCCGGTTTGGTCATGCCAACAACGGGGTGGATCAGCAGGTTGGCTTCGGCTTCACGCGCGGCGCGGAAGGTCAGTTCCTGGTGGGCGCGGTGCAGCGGGTTGCGGGTTTGGAACGCAACCACTTTGCGCCAGCCCATTTTACGGAAATAGGCGCGCAGTTCGTTCGGGGTGTCGCGGCGGGCTCGGAAGTCATAGTGCACTGGCTGCTGAATGCCGGTGATGGGTCCGCCGAGGTAGATTTTGCCAGCCTGATTGTGCAGGTAGTCCACTGCCGGGTGGGCACTGTCGTCCGCGCCGAACACTTTTTCCGCTTCCAGCGCCTTGTTGGGCTCCCAGCGGTCGGTGACGGTCATGGTGGCGAGGATCACGCCTTCCTGATCGCGCAGGGCAATGTCCTGACCGATTTCCAGCTTGGCGGCAAAGTCTTCGGAGACGTCGAGGGTGATCGGCATCGGCCACAGCTGGCCGTCGGCGAGGCGCATGTTTTCGACAACGCCATTGTAATCGGCTTCCGACAGGAACCCTTTGAGCGGGTTAAAGCCGCCGTTCATCAGCAGTTCCAGGTCACAAATCTGGCGCGGCGACAGGTCGTGGCTGACCAGATCTGCGGCTTCGACTTTCAGTTTCTGGGCGCTGTCATAGGAGACGTAAAGCTCCGGAATGGGAGCGAGATTGTTCTGCATGAGTTTCATCCTTGATTTCAATGGGACAAGGCCGCTTGCAACGCCGGTCAGCTCGGCGTGAAGCGCGTCGTATTCGGCGAATTTCCGGTCCAGGAAATCTTTGGCGAGATGGGATTTCTCCGCATGCCCATGATCTGTGATCCCATAGGTATAGCGCTGGCGCTTGTCTGGCCCTGCGCGTTCAGAGATCTGGATCAGCCCGGCCTCCGCAGCTGTGCGCAGCTGCGTATTGAGCGAGCCCAAAGACACCCCAAGTTCCCCTGCGATGCTGCGCTGAGACGCCTCCGGCGTCAGCTCCAGCTGGCGCAGCAGCCGAAAGAGCATGTCTTCCTCGGCAATGGTGGCTTTGGTCTTGGGCGCGGTCATAACAGATCGTTTGAGTTTATAGGCTTTCGTTCAACGGTGAACGCGTTCATGCGTGAACGCATCGCATGGGCCAGGCGTTGAAGAAAGTAGAATTATTGTGGCAGTGCAGAAAAGCGTCGGTCTTTGTCAAATATGCTGCCCTGTGGGAAACAATTCCCCCGCGGCTTCCGGATCTGGAACGATTGTCGCGCCGCTTCTTGGGGCTGCATGCGCCGCAAGGGGTCAAAAGTGATGGGACAGACTACGTTGCAGCGGTTACTCGGCGCGCAGGCGATTCGACAGATCCGCCGCGCGGGGCAGGGCCAACGCTTCGACGGGTTTTTTTACGCCGCGCAGCTGGTGGCGTTGATACTCGCTCGCGGGTCGCTTGATCCCGGCGGCTTCGATCACGGCGCGGCTGACCAGAAGCTCCACGCCCAGCTGTTTGGTTTCGGCCTCCAGTCGGCTGGCGGCGTTGACGGTATTGCCGATCAGAGTGCGCGGCGCGTGGTCGGCGGTGCCGATTTCCCCCAGCACCACAGTGCCAAGGTGGAGGCCAATTCCAACCTGTAGGGGGTGTTCGCCATCGGCGGCCATTGCGGCGTTGAACTGCTCCAAGGCGGCGCCCACGCCTTCGGTGGCTTTGAGGGCGGCCCCGGCAACCGCATCGGCAGGTCCCGCCTCAAACAGGGCGAGGAAGCCATCGCCGAGGTATTTGTCCACGCGCCCGCCCTGCGCTGTGATCTGCGGTACCACCGCATCAAAGAATCGGTTCAGAAGAAACACCACGTCATAGGGCAGGAGACCCGTTGACCGTGCGGTGAATCCCCGAATGTCTAGGAACATCACCGCAACCGGTTTTTCTTCGCCCGCGCCATTGCGGGTGCGGTTTCGGCTGATGGGTGTGTAGGCGCGGGTTACGGTCAGCGGCGCGGTGGGCCGTATCTGGCAGGCGAGTCGGCTGCCCGCGGGCGCTTTGGCGGCGCGCAGGGCGCGCAGTTCTGCCTGACTGGGGGGATCAAGCGTGTCGCCGCCATCGGGGATCAGCACACGACAGGTGGTGCAGCGCCCCTTGCCACCGCACAGCGACGGATGGTCCATGCCATTGCTCTGGGCGATTTCCAAGAGGGTCATGCCGCGTTCGCCAGTGATCTGCGGGCCGTCGGTATAGGTGATCCGCACCGACCGCCGCAGACGCACCCAGCGGGTGATGCCGTAGCTGATCAGCGCCATCCCCAACAAGAAGCCATAGGTTGCATTGCCGATGTCTTTGACCTCGATCAGGAACGCAAAACCGTCTGCGTCTGGCCAATTCAGATCGGCTCGTATGTCGTTCCAATACCCGTCTTCAAAGGCGAGATCGACCAGCCGCCGCCCCTCGGTCAGGAGGCCTGCCAGCGAAAAGGCGGGCAGCAGCACGGCACCGGCAAAGAGGACGCTCTGGCAACGCTGCCACAAAGGCATGAGTTTCAGCCAGTGGTGCAGGCCGATGCAGCCATGCACCCAGACCACCAGCAAGAGCGCGCTTTGCCACCAGATCGACGGATTGCCCCACATCAGCAGGATTTGATAGACGTAGCTGTCATCGACGGTCAGCAACTCATTCGCCATACGGGTGAAGGTGATATGCGCAATCAGCTGGACCGGGATCAGAAGGCCCAGAATGGTCTGTAACCAAGCGGTCGGAGTCAGGCGCAGGTTGCGCCGTTGCGACAGCTCCCAGAGGGCAATGCCTGCGTGGGTCAGGAGGGCCCCATACAGCAGCAAAGCCCCGGGGGCGCTGCGCTGGATCCATTGGCGGCTGTCCTGCATGGCCGCCATCCATGTGGGGTTCAAAAGCCCAAGACCGAGGTTCAGAAAATGAAACAAGGCCCAGACGAACAGGA
>SPLB01000071.1 GCA_004566265.1 Paracoccaceae bacterium
CACTTTGAGCTGAAAGGCCTGCAACGCGCTTACATGCGCTGCGAACTCCTCCGCGTCGAACACCGCTTTTTCTAGTCTACGCGCTTTAATGTTGGTCAGCACCCATTGACCGGTCGCTTGCGCAATCTTCCAGGACACATAGCTGTCCAGCGGATTACGTGTCAGGATGATTTTGGCGCAGCGTTCGTTATCAAGGATCGGATCCAGCACACGTGGATCATGGTCGTGAAAATAGCGAAACCCAGAAAGTCCCTCAGGATCATCGCGCAGCGCCGCCAACAAACGTTTCGGGTTCTTATCACGCTGAACCTGGTTGATACCGAGAATGGCGTCATTATTGGGATAGCCTATAAAGGCAGGGTTAAAAGCCTCTCCGCGGCAGTTGACGCCGTCTAATGCGTTCAGGTTGGCTTCCAGAAAATTCGACCCGGTCCGCATCTCGGCAAGAACCACAAAGCTGGAAAAGAGGCTTTTCATAACAGGCTATCGGACCAAATAAGGTTTGCGTTTATCAGGTATCTGCGGCGCAGGTTTTTGCCCTACTGAGAAATCACCCATCAAATAGGGGTGCATCCCCTGGTTCTTCAGATCCTGCAGGAAGTGGCCAAAGCCTTCAAGATTCGCCATTTTCGGCATCTCTTTCGGATGCCCCTGCGCTGCACCTCCGACTGCGTCGAGGAGAGCCTGCAAGTTCTCCTGTGGCGCTTCGACAAAATCAGCCATGGTCCAGATCCACACCCGTGCTTTCACATCGCGAGCGCGCAATGCCTTCAGGAAGGTTGCCTCAATCCCCTGAAGCCGGGCTGCCTTTTGGCGCGTTTCCTCAAAGTCACCCTGCGCAAGGAACAAGGGCACCGCCCAAGCCCCCGAAATAACCGCAATCTGGGCATTGGCGTCCTGCACCAGAAACTCTGTGATCTTCTGCGCATCCTCCGGGCCGAACTGGAAGCCTTGCTGCACCCCACGCGTATTCCAGATCAGATTGGCCAAAAAGCCCCAGGGGTTGTGATCTCGCCAGTGGGCACTGTCGCTAAGCCCCCCATTCAGCAGCGTTGCGCCACCGGCAAACTCTGCGCGTGATTTGGCAAACAAATGGCCGTGCACCTGCATAGGACTGGAGTTTCTCAGCCAAAGTTCGAAATCCTCAAATAGGTCAGAAAACCCCTGAAACACGGAATAAGGCGCGCAGGTCAACGTAGTCTGACGCCCCCAACTAGGCATGCGACTTTGCATATAAAGACCGGGCCGCCCTTCGGTGCGCCGCTCCACCGCTTTCGAAAAAAGGCGGTCAATTTTGCAGGGGTTTGGCTCTGCCGCTTTCAGGTCATTCAACGACTCGGACAGAAACGCCTGATACAGGCGCTCTGCCTGTGGCCAGATTTTCCGCGCTACAAAACAATCAGAACGGCGCAGCAGCTGCAAGTGATCATCGTAGAAAACATGCGGCTTACCCTGGTAGTCGAACTTCGACAGGGTCAAAGATCGGCTTTCCACCTTCACTGAGTGCAACCGGGTCAGGGTCTGATAATAACATTCATCCGGGATCCAGACCCGGCGAAAATAGGTGTCGTACTCCGCTCGCCTTGGGTCGGTCAGAATCGCGCTCAGCGTTTTGCGAGTCAGGCACCACCACTGGCTGCCCAGATGCGGGTTCAGCCCTTCGGGCACCCGCCGCCGCACGCCAAGCCGCCGCTGCAAGCGCACATAGCGGTCGAACAGACGCCGGTGGCGTTTCCAGGAGAACGGGAACCTCAGGGTGAAGCGTTCCGCGCCCAGTCCGCCCATGATCCAAGGCACATCCGTTGTCGTGGCGCTTTCAATAAAATCCGTCTGTGGTCGCGCTGCCAGATACTCTTGCAGCTCTTTGACCGGGCGCAGTGGCAGACAAGAGCCAGAGGCGAGGTAGACATGGGTTACCTCATGAAAACGCTCCAGCATCAATTCGCCAGCCGCTTGCGAGGCCGCCACAATGCCCCAAGTGCCCCATTCACAGCGATGCCGGTCGCTGAACAGTACCTGCGGATGATCTAGGAACCGATCCCGAAACGCATTGAAATCCGCCTCTGCAACATTGCGATCTACATGCAGGACGACCGGGCAGCCCGCTGCCAGCCAATGGCGTGCGACCTGCTCTGCGCGGTGCAGGGCAGTGT
The DNA here is from genome assembly GCA_004566265.1 of Paracoccaceae bacterium. Lineage (GTDB taxonomy): Bacteria > Pseudomonadota > Alphaproteobacteria > Rhodobacterales > Rhodobacteraceae > Epibacterium. The sequence goes on from SPLB01000071.1 coordinate 2,154, forward strand.
GGATCAGCATGACTATACCGACCGAACTCATCGCGTCCTCATACCCAGTTGCCCTTGGACATCAGTCCCAGGATCTCAAGTTGGCGCCAGTTAATGTAACGTTCGCTCCATTTGCACCACATCTCAGGTTGAGCGCGAAGCGCATCGCGGTACACATTGTACTCAGCAGAAGCCCCGTGGTGCTGCTGGCGCTCCATTTCTTCTTCCGCTTTGGCGGCAAAGGTATCGAGGAATTTGGCATGCAACAGCACGCCACTTGCCTTTTCACCGCCGCCGCTTTCATAGACCAGATTCAATCCGCGAGGAAGCAACATATGGGTGGAGCTGACAAAGGCAAACCGCCGATCCCATTTGACCAGCGGGATTTTATTGAGGGCCGGTGCCTTCTTCGGATTATTGGAAAAGAAAACCCGTGCCCGTGCGCCACCTTGGATCCAAAGGTTGCCATATTCTTGGTTGAGAGTTTGAATATAGTTGCCAGTGTCAAACCAAGGCGCGACCTCCAGCGGGTCCTGCCCAGAGTGATAGACGGCCTGATCCAATCGACCTTTTGGGTAAACATCGAGCAGCATCGACGCAAAACTGCGGATCTGCGAGCTGTCCAGCCAATCGGTCAGCGCCTGGATTGGGCGCGTATCACAGAATGGATAGACAAAAAATTCGTCCGGATCGACGATCAGAGCCCAATGGCCATGGGCATATTTACGCAGCAGGTGGTTCATCCAGTCCACACCACACGTGGCCTCTTTGTAGCTGGCAGCGGTGTGCCACAACGACACGTCCTTCATCCCTGCCAGATACTCTACCGCGCCATCCTCGGAACCGTTGTCGATAAACAGGAAATGCTGCACGCCAAGATCGCGGTAGTACTTCAGAAAATAAGGCATTCGAATCAGTTCGTTACGGAACGTACAAACCAATAGAATGTCGGACGGATTTATGCGGTCCGTATTGTCCTGAATCAGGCGGAGCTCTCGCGACTTGCGTATCCCGCGCAAGATACGTCGCTTGCGCCGCAGCCGCAGCCTATAGGAGTTCCAAATCCCCAATCTTCATCCCGTCCGCGCTCAACCAAGGGCCAAAGCCCACTGTGCCAGCATTGTCATACCTGCTTTCAATCGGCGGCAGTCTGTCACGTTCGCAACATGGAAACAATGAGTTTAGAAGTGGTTAGAAACACAAATCACTCTGGATCACTCGGTCCTGCAAAGAACCTCACTAAAGATGGCGCCAATCGGGCGCTTTGCATAACCCCAAGGTTTCCAGTCCGTCGGGGCCGTCATAGACTTGGGTCTGACGATGCCAAAGATCTGGCGCGCTGGCGATCGCCGCGTAATAAGGGATGAATTTCGGTGGATTGTGAAAATGCTGCTGCCTCAGAGTGTCCTCTTCAGACTTGGCTATTACATCCGGCAGGAATTTGCTGTGAAGCAATACACCAGATGGTGCGTTTTGTCCCAAAGGTCCGTTGTAAAGCGTATTAAGATGCCGCGGCAAAAGTGAGTGGGTCGAATTCGTATAGGCAAATCGCCGGTTCCAACGTACCAAAGGCAGCTTGTTGAGCGTTGGTGAAGACTGCGGGTTGTGCTGAAAAAACACCCGTTCGCGCACGCCCCCCTGGAGCCAAAGATTGCCCATCGGGGCTTGCCTCTGTGCCCGATATGGCTCGGCGTCAAACCCCATGAGCACCTCAGTCGGGTCCTGGCCCGGCGCGTAATCCTGCGCGCCCAGCGCTCCTTTGGGGTAGAGGTCGAGCATCATAGCACCAAATCCATCACGCCCCTCTGCTGCA
>SPLB01000390.1 GCA_004566265.1 Paracoccaceae bacterium
CCAGGCTCCTCCCAAAGGCCACCTAGAAAATGAGATTGCCCCGTGACTGAAGCCGCTGTTGCCACCAAGGCCACCCCCACCCTGCCCGATGCTCAGACTGTAACCGAGGTCAAACATTGGACGGATCGTCTGTTTTCCTTCAAAGTGTCGCGTCCTGCCTCCCTGCGCTTCCGCTCAGGTGAGTTTGTGATGATCGGCCTGATGGGCGAAGTGAACGAAAAGACCGGCAAAGCCAAGCCGATCATGCGCGCCTATTCCATCGCGTCCCCGTCCTGGGCCGAGGAAATGGAGTTCTACTCCATTAAGGTCGAAGACGGCCCGCTGACCTCCAAGCTGCAGCACATTGAACCAGGTGATGAAATCATCCTGCGCCCCAAACCCGTTGGCACGCTGGTGCACGACGCGCTGGTGCCCGGAAAGCGCATCTGGTTCTTCGCCACTGGCACTGGTTTTGCACCGTTCGCATCCCTGCTGCGCGAGCCGGAAACCTACGAGAAATTCGACGAGGTCATCATCACTCACACCTGCCGCGAAGCAGGCGAGCTGACCTATGGCCGCGAGCTGATCGAGAGCCTGAAGGACGACGAGCTTCTGAATGAGGTGATTGGCGAAGGCTTCTGGAAGAAAATAAAATACTACCCGACCACCACGCGCGAAGAGAGTGCAAAGATGGGCCGTATCACGGATCTGATGAAGTCTGGTGAAGCCTTCAAGGATCTTGGTGTTGAGCCGATGAATCCTGAGGAAGACCGAGCAATGATCTGCGGCAATCTGGCGTTCAACCTCGAACTGAAAGACATGTTCGAGAATTCATATGGTCTTGAAGAAGGCGCAAACTCTAAACCCGCACATTTCGTCGTAGAAAAGGCGTTTTTGGACTGAGCGCCGGAAATCGTTCGAAGAACTCTCAATTTCAAAGTGGCTCCGCGCACGTCTCGGGGCCACTTTAGGGCCACGCAGCTTTTCGCAGATGGGCTTTTGGCTTTGACAATGCCTGTTGGACCGGGTTCCAGTCAGGACCCAGGGGCGGCCAGTCGGCCACGGTCAAACACCCGACAAAGGCCTCCGAGCATCAGCACATTGATGTTTTTTAGGGGCAACCATAGCCATCATCTATTCGGCAGAGGACACTGACTGTTCGGCATCAGGACGAACCGCCGGGTCCTCAGAAAAGAGGCGTAAATAGGCAATCAGATCTTGTCGGTCTTTTTTGCTTCGCAGGCCAGGAAAGCTCATCCGCGTTCTACGGGTCAGGCTGCGTGGGTTCTTCACAAAGATGTCCAGCGTTTCCGCCTGCCATTCCAAACCGGTGTCGCCTGCCCGGATCATCGCCCTGGAGTATTTGAAATCCTTATGGCTCGCTGCTTTGCGGCCAAAGATCCCATTCAGATGCGGTCCAACCCGATGTCGCGCCCCAACGCCCACCTGATGACAGGGGCTGCACCGACGATAGATTTTTTTTCCAGCCGTCGGGTCACCAAGGTCTGCCGCCGGAACCGCCGAACCTGCAGACAGCGCAACAGCAATCAATATGAGGGGACATATCTGGCGCATGAATCGATCTCCTATATCCTGCAGATAGAGCGCCATCTGGCAAAGACCCGCGTTCGTTACACTGTGTAAAGCGCAAAACGGCGCTCGTCTGTGCATCGCTGCGCAAAAACGCCTCCGGCAACCAACTGGCAAGTTCACTTGCAAGACGCGCCTCAAACCACCGTATTTGAGGCGCGATCAACCAGTTGCACCGCAGGTCAGCGCGATTTGCCGACCGAAGCGCGCTTTTGCCACGAAGAAGTTGCGGCTTTTTTCGCCCTGCATGACGCAAAGAATGTGCGCTGCGACGCAAACGCAAGTTGCGACATATGATATCATTGCAGTATTGGTGCATTGGTCGAAATTCGTTCAGGAGCATTCACATATGAAAACCCGCGCCGCCATCGCCTGGGAAGCAGGCCGTCCGCTCGAGATCGAGGAACTGGACCTCGAAGGACCCAAGGACGGTGAGGTCCTTGTTCGTATTGTTACCACAAGCCTGTGCCACACCGATGTGTTCACCCTGTCCGGCCAGGATCCCGAGGGGCTGTTTCCCTGCGTCCTCGGTCATGAAGGCTGCGGTATTGTTGAGGAAGTTGGAAAGGGCGTGACGTCGGTTCAACCAGGTGACCATGTGATTCCACTGTATATCCCAGAGGACCCGAACTGCCGTTACATCCAGTCCGGCAAGACCAACCTTTGTCAGACCATCCGCGAAACGCAAGGCCGCGGCGTGATGCCCGATGGCACGTCGCGCTTTTCCTACAAGGGCAAGCCGATCCTGCACTACATGGGCACCTCGACCTTTTCGGAATACACCGTTCTCCCGGAAATTTCTGTGGCGAAGATTTCCAAAGATGCGCCTTTGTCCAAAGCTTCTGTGATGGGCTGCGCGGTTCCAACCGGCATGGGCGCCGTGCGCAACACCGCCAAAGTCGAAGCAGGGTCTACCGTCGCCGTCTTTGGCCTTGGTGCGGTTGGCATGGCCGTGATCCAAGGCGCCGTAATGAGCGGTGCATCGCGTATTATTGGCATCGACATCAACCCCGAGAAATTCCTGCTCGCCAAAGCTCTTGGCGCGACCGAATGTGTGAACCCGAAGGATTTTGACCAGCCAATCCAAGAAGTTCTGGTCGAGATGACCGGCGGAGGTCTGGACTATACCTTTGAGGCGGTTGGCAATGTTGACCTCATGCGCGCAGCGCTCGAATCCTGCCACAAAGGTTGGGGCGAATCCACGGTAATCGGTGTGGCCGGCGCAGGGCAAGAGATCGCAACGCGCCCGTTCCAACTGGTCACAGGTCGCGTCTGGCGCGGCACAGCCTTTGGCGGCGTCAAAGGCCGGAGCGAACTGCCCGGCATGGTGGATGAATGGATGCGCGGCGACTTCTCGGTTGACCCCTATATCACGCACCACATGAACCACGACAATATCAACACCGCATTTGACCTTCTGAAGGCCGGAAAATCGATCCGCTCTGTGATACATTTCCGTCCGGAAGAGACTATGGTTGGTGACGATTTACCGGGTGAAATCATCGCGTAATCAAGTTCACGGCACAACGAACCAGTCCCCGTGCACACTTCTGTGCGCGGGGACTATTTTATTGTAACGATTGAATACCCTGATGTCTTCTTACCGCACAGGACAGCAAATGCTGTGTTGATGAAGGGACAGATCCATACCCGAGATCATGCCAGACCGTGCATGCTTTCCTGTTTTGGCCGCATTTGCCGCCAGCGTTCCGGCCAACCAG
>SPLB01000072.1 GCA_004566265.1 Paracoccaceae bacterium
GATGCCGCCCATGGAATTCACCCGATTGCGGGGCAAGGGCTGAACGCCGGACTGCGCGATGTGGCGGCCTTGGCCGAAGTGCTGACCGAAGCAACCCGTCGCGGCGAGCATGTGGCGTCCACGCTGGTGTTGCAGCGCTATCAACAATGGCGCCGGTTTGACACCACCACGCTGGCGCTGGCTACGGATACATTCAATCGCCTCTTCTCGAACGACAACCCCGTGCTGCGTCTTGGGCGCGACATTGGCTTGGGTCTGACGGGAGCAATAGGGGGACTGCGGCGCGGATTTGTGCGTGAAGCCGCAGGTCTGACCGGCGACGTGCCAAAACTGATGCAAGGGCGCGCGATCTAGGGCGAGCGAACCCGTCTATTCCAACACACGCGCCTCGTCGCGCAGCATAACAGGAATGCCGTTGCGGATCGGGAACGCCAGATTGGCAGCTTTCGAGATCAGCTCTTGCGATTCGGCGTCATACTCCAACACGGTTTGCGTCTGGGGGCAAACCAGCGCTTCGAGCATGCGGCGATCAAAAGTCGGCGCGGCGTTGGGCTGAGGGGCGGTCATTGCATTGTCTCCTCGGTTGCACTGCCGCGCAGCGCAAATTCTATCAGGGTCACAAGTGTCTCCCGACGGCGTATCAAGGTTTCGGCTTCCAGCAGGGCCTGTTTATCTTCAGCGGTGAAATCCAAATACATCGCCAGCGAATTGATCAATGTCTCATCGCAGGCTGTTTGCATGGATTCCCAATCGGTGGAAAGCCCTTTGAGTTCGAAGAAACGCTCCAGGAGCGCCATAAGCGGAGCACGATCAAATCCCGACAAGAGACTGCCTTCAGGGGACCTGTCCTCATCATTCCAGGTCACGCGCGCGCGGCGATAGGGGGTGAAGCCCTCGATCTCTTCGTGGATGGTAAAACGAGACACGCCGGTCAGCGTGATCAAATAGCGGCCATCATCCGTTTCGGAGAACTGCGTGACCCGACCAGCGCACCCCACGCGGTTGGCGATGTCACCCTGCCCGCGCGGTTGAACCATGCCAATCAGGCGCTGCGTGGACTTCAGACTGTCTTCGAACATCTGAAGGTAGCGCGGCTCGAACAGATGCAGCGGAAGTTGTGCCCGAGGCAGCAAGAGCGCTCCGGGCAGTGGAAAGACAGGAAGAGTGTCCGGCAAGTCTGCAGGTTGTATCATGAGATCAAAACTAGGGCACCTAGGACGTTAGGCAAATATCAGCGAGCTGAGTTTGCGGCGACCGTTCAGCACAACCGGATCATTAGGCTTCAGCGCGTCGAAAATGGTAAACAGTTGCGCTTTTGCGGCGCCATCATTCCATTCGCGATCACGGCGGAAAAGCTCCAACAATTCCCTCACAGCCGCTTCGGCATCATCGGCCGCATGCAGCGCCTGGGCCAGATCAAAACGCGCTTCGTGATCATCGGGGTTGGCGTCCACTTTGGAAAGCAGCTCCGCCACCGGACCCGCATTTGCGGCCTGACGACTCAATTCAATCTGCGCGCGAGCCGCTTCTAGTTCGGCGGCATCGGCGATCTCTGCAGGCGCACCGTTGAGCACGGCTTCCGCCTGATCCAGATCCTCAAGTGCAATATGCGCACGTGCGAGACCGCCATAGGCAGCTGCGTTTTTGTCATCTTCGCCAATAATGGCTGTAAACACCTGCACCGCGTCTTCGGCCTGGCCATCTTCAAGGAACTGTTCCGCCATCGCGACCGCTTCGCCCAGACCACCATCCGCCGTGCCGCCCCCCGCTTCGGCGATGCGTTTTACAAAGGATTCGATCTCGGACTGGGGAACGGCGCCTTGGAACATGTCCACGGGGCGACCCTGGAAAAAGGCTACAACGGTTGGGATCGACTGCAGCGGCAGACCCTGCTGCGCCAGCGCCTGCGCGAGACGCTGGTTTTCATCCACGTTGATCTTGGCCATTTTGACCGCGCCTTTGGCCTTGGTCACAGCGGCTTCCAACTGCGGGCCCAGCGTCTTGCAGGGGCCACACCACGGCGCCCAGAAATCCACAATGACCGGCACCTGCATAGAGGTGTCGACGACCTCGGCCATAAAGGTGTCTTCGTTAACGTCTTTGATGAGGTCACCCACGGGGGCTTCGCCCGCACCGCCAAGAATATCCATCATGAAATCGCTCTCCTTTGCACTTGTCCCCTATATGTCCTCTCGGACGCGAGAAACCAAGGGGAAAGCCGCCAAATGCAAATGCTGGCGGCAAATGAGATTACGGACGTCCAGAATGCATCCCGACTGTGAAACTGAGTTTGGCGATCAGAGATCGAAGGTTGCAAAAACCGGCGCGTGATCGCTGGGTTTTTCCCACCCGCGGGCATCGCGCAGAACCCGGCTGGAATGCGCCGCGGTTTTGATATCCGCGGTGGCCCAGACGTGATCCAGACGGCGCCCTTTATCGGCGGCATCCCAATCGCGGGCACGGTAGCTCCACCAGCTGTACAAACGTCCTTCGGGGATATCATTGCGGGTCACATCGCACCAACCGCCTGCGTCCATTACCTCTGCAAAATGCTCTACTTCGATGGGGGTGTGGCTGACCACTTTCAACAGTTTCTTGTGGTCCCAGACGTCATCTTCACGTGGGGCAATGTTCAGGTCCCCCACCAAAATCGCCTTTTCGGGGGCCTCAGCCTTGAACCAGTCGCGCATATCGGTCAGGTAATCCAGCTTTTGGCCAAATTTCTCGTTCTTGTCACGATCCGGCTCATCGCCGCCTGCAGGGACGTAGAAATTGTGGATTGTTGTGCCGTTCTCCAGCCGCGCTGCCACGTGGCGCGCATGCCCCAGATCGGCGAAATCCTTGTCACCGACATCCACGAGCGGCAAGCGGGACAGAATCGCTACACCGTTGTAGCCCTTCTGTCCACGCGCCACGATATGCCCGTAGCCAAGCTCTTCGAACTGCGCCATCGGGATCTTATCGACCGGGCTCTTGCATTCTTGCAAGCACAGGACGTCTGGCGCTTCTTCGCGCAAGAGCCGTGCGACAAGATCTTCGCGCAGGCGGACCGAGTTGATGTTCCAGGTGGCAAGAGTAAAGGCCATGCGAGCTGTCTTTCTTGAAGAACTGTTTTGACGGTTTTGAGGCGACTTTGCCCAGAGTGGGGGCAAAGCACCAGAGGGTGCGCGCCGGAAACCAAAAAAATATTGAGCAGCGTCAAAGCCCCAACCGCATACACGTCATGATCCTCGAAGAAGAGGACATCTTTTTCGAGGTCCATCCCAGTGCGCACGTCGCAGACCTTCAGGGGTAGTACCCGAGGCTGATGGACCACTCTACGTGTGATGCGCTGCTGGGGCGAAAAATCTGGGCGCCTTTGATTGGCCCGGATGAAAATTTGGCTCAGGATACGAGCCGGTATCCCCCGGCTTCCGTCACCAGCAGACGCGCGTTTGTCGGGTCTGGTTCGATTTTTTGACGCAGCCGATAAATGTGCGTCTCGAGCGTGTGTGTGGTCACTCCAGCATTGTAGCCCCAAACCTCGTGCAAAAGCACCTCTCGCGGCACCACTCCGTCGCGTGAACGGTACAGAAACTTCAGAATGTTGGTTTCCTTTTCCGTCAGACGGACTTTCCGGTCGTCTTCCGTGACCAACATCTTCATCGACGGCTTGAAGTTGTAAGGCCCAACGGCGAACACGGCGTCCTCGGATTGTTCGTGCTGGCGCAGCTGGGCACGAATGCGGGCAAGCAGCACCGGGAACTTAAAGGGCTTGGTGACGTAATCGTTTGCTCCAGCATCGAGACCCAGAATGGTGTCCGCGTCGCTGTCATGACCTGTCAGCATCAGGATCGGGGATTTCACGCCCTGCTTGCGCATCAGGCGGCACAGTTCGCGGCCATCGGTATCGGGCAGACCCACATCCAAAATAACAAGGTCATAAAGCGCCTCTTTCACGCGCTCCATTGCGCTGGAACCGGTGTCGGCCTCGAAAATATCAAAGTCTTCGGTCATAACCAACTGCTCACTCAGCGCCTCGCGCAGATCATCGTCATCATCGACAAGCAGGATTTTTTTCAACGGAGCCATTGTAACCTTCCTTGGCGTATTCCATTTTGTAACCCAGATTTGGGTCTGGGCC
>SPLB01000391.1 GCA_004566265.1 Paracoccaceae bacterium
ATCGCAGTCGGCGGGGTCAGATCAGGGAAATCCAGCACCAATAGTTTTTCCGGGTAGTTGCGCACCCAGAACGGATCGTTCACCACCAAGACATCCTCCTTCAGCCGGTCCAGCAGATGGGTCGAGGTGATATAGTGCATATCGAACGGCGGGTCCTGACGCAGCCAGATCACGTCGAACTCGGCCAAATCCACCGACCGCAACGCGCCCAACACCGCCGGTTCTCCTGCCACACGCTGCACCGTCATATCATGACCACGCGCGGTGATCCTCCCTTCCTCATAGGCCAGCTGATCGGGGCTGTAGTAAAACAGCGCGTGGCCGCGTTTCTGCGCCTCTTCCGCCAGGCGGAAAGAGCTGTCAGCTTTGATGTCAACGCCCATGATCGGGTCCATCTGGAAGGCGATTTTCATGGCAAGTTCCCTCTTGTTCGCTGTCCTACATGGCGAAAGCTGTCTGTTGGTTCAATGGGGTCTGGGTGGATCAGAAGCCTGCAAGGGCATTTTCCACAATCTCCACCGCGCCTTCCCCGTTCACAAGCGCGAGATCGAGGCGGGTTTCTGTGAGCTGCCCGCGCGGTTCGCCATCAAGAAACAGCGCCGCTGCTGTCAGGATCCGTTTTGCCTGGCGCGCAGACAAGGCCTGGGAGGCGCGCTCAAAGTTGCGGGCCTGTTTGACCTCGACAAAGATCACCACATTGCCCTTGCGCAGAATCAGGTCAATTTCACCCGCCGGGCTGCGCCAGCGAGTGGCGGCTTGTCTGTAGCCTTGTGCCTCGTAGGTGCGCAGCACCGCCTCTTCCGCCGCCTGGCCTGCCAGATGCGCACGTAGCCCCTGTGTTTTACGCGCTCCAGTCATAGCTTAATTTTCTTTCGCAATCTGCAGGGCCATCTGATAGACCTTGCGGCGTGGCATTCCGTGGCTTTCCGACACAATGGCGGCTGCATCTTTGACGGAGTTGTCCTTAAGGGCCGCGCGCAGGTCGCTTTCCAAATCAGCCTCGGTCACTTTGACCTCGCGCTGGCGGTCCACAAGCACCACGATCTCGCCTTTGACGCCTGCGTCTCCCAACTGCGTGGCCAATTCAGACAGGGAGGCGCGGCGGACCTCCTCGAATTTCTTGGTAAGCTCGCGGCACAGGGCGGCTGGGCGGTCCCCCAGCACGGCAGCCATATCCGCAAGCGAGGCTGCAATCCGTTTTGGGCTTTCGTAAAAAATCAGCGTCCCCGGCACCGCGGTCAGATTTTCGAGCCGTTTGCGCCGCGCGCCAGCGGCATTGGGCAGAAAACCAGCAAAGAAGAACGCATCCGTCGCCAAACCGCCCAGTGTCAATGCCGTGAGCACGGCTGAGGGTCCTGGCGCACAGGTCACCTGAAACCCCGCCTCCGCCGCAGCGCGGGACAGTTCATAGCCCGGATCGGCAATGAGCGGCATACCGGCCTCGGACGCGTATGCGACAGATTTTCCATCCGCGAGCGCCTGCAGAAGCCGCCCTTGCGTGCTCTCACCAGAATGATCGTGATAGGCAACCACAGGGCGATCCCTCAACGGAACGCCGTGTATTTCCAACAACTTACGCATAGAACGCGTGTCTTCCGCTGCGAGTACATCGGCAGAGGCCAGCACATCAAGCGCGCGCAGCGTAATGTCGCGGGCGGTGCCAATGGGTGTGGCAACAAAGTAGAGCCCCGGCGTTAGGCTTAGGAGTTTGTGATTCAAGCTGGATTCATCCCTTTGGTCGTCTATGATCGCGCTGAACCGAAACGGGTCAGAACGGCCAGGCTGCGCATCAACGCATCGTTCAGGACCGTCTGTTACACCAGCCCGGAACTAAGGAGTTTATGCGCTTTATGCTTGCCGTTTTCAATCAGGCCCAGAAGCTGGGTCGCAAATTTGCTGTGTCCGTCTCTGCTGTGGCAGCCGCCGTGGTACTTGCCGCCTGTGACCCCGGCACCATTGGTGGGAGCAGTGGCCGGTCCATCAACACCAACAAACCGGTGCCTGTTGCCCTATTGGTGCCGCGCGGCTCGGCCCAGCAAGGGGACAGCGTTCTGGCGCAAAGCCTTGAAAACGCCGCGCGCCTTGCCATTGCGGATCTTGACGATGTGCAGATTGACTTGCGCGTTTACGACACCGCTGGCGACCCGGCCCTTGCAGCTTCGGCGGCATCGAAAGCGATTTCTGATGGCGCCCGCATCATTCTGGGCCCGGTTTACGCCGAAGCCGCAAACGCCGCCGGTGTCGCGGCAGCAAAGCGCAATGTAAATGTGCTCACCTTCTCCAACAACAGCTCTATTGCGGGCGGCAATGTGTTTGTGATGGGTCCAACCTTCTCCAACACCGCCAAACGGATTGTGGGCTACGCAAAAACACAAGGCAAAGATAACCTTGTTGTTTTGTCCGACAACAATACAGCCGGCATGGCGGGTCGCGACGCGACCCAGCAGGCGGCCGTGGATGTCGGGGCCAATGTTGCAGGAAGGATAAGCTATGACCTGTCGCAGCAGGGTGTGATCAATGCCATCCCATCAATCTCTGATGCGGTGCGTCAATCCGGCGCTGATGGTATTGTTCTGACAGCAAACTCTGCTGGTGCGCTGCCGCTGCTTACCCAGCTGCTGCCCGAAGCCGGCTTGCGCCCTGAAGATGTTCAATACATGGGCCTCACCCGTTGGGACATTCCGGCCCAGACGCTGGCGCTTCCGGGTGTTCAGGGTGGTTGGTTTGCGCTGCCGGATCCCAGCACGACTGACCAGTTTCGCAGCCGCTACCAAAACACCTACGGTGTGGCTCCGCACGCAATTGGCAGCCTGGCTTATGACGGAATTGCCGCCATTGGCGCACTGGTTGCTGCCGGGCAATCGGATGCGCTCACGTCAACCGCTCTGACACAGCCCGCAGGGTTCCGCGGCGCCAGTGGTGTTTTCCGCCTAAACCCTGATGGGACCAATCAGCGCGGGCTCGCTATTGCAACGATCCAAGAACAGAAGGTCATTATCCTTGACCCAGCACCCCAATCCTTCGGCGGCGCCGGTTTCTGAACCGGCCCCTCTTTCCTCAACGTCGCACCCGGCCCAATTGGGTCCTCTCATCTGCGCACCCGACAAGATCTTTGACCGGGACAGCCTGCTGTCGCAGATCCGCGCATTTGGCGCAGAGCACGCAGGTCCGGACTTCCGCAGCAAGGTGGTCGCCTTGCTGAGGGATGCCAATAAGTCGGGGCGCGCAACGATTGCCAAAAACTACGCCGACGATCCATTTGGGGCGCGGCAGCTAACGCGATCCTATACCTACCTGACGGACTGCCTGCTGGAATGTGCAGTTATGGCGGCGTCGGAGATCCTGCATCCGCTGGCCACACCGACCAAAAGCGAACGCATTGCGGTGATTGCTGTGGGGGGCTATGGCCGGGGTGAGATGGCACCGTTCTCTGACGTCGATCTATTGTTTCTGACGCCCTATAAGATCACCGCCTGGGCCGAGAGCGTGATTGAAAGCACGCTATATATCCTGTGGGACCTGCGCCTGAAGGTCGGCCATTCCAGCCGAACAATCAAAGACTGCGTGCGCCTTGGTAGCGAGGACTACACCATCCGCACCGCCATGCTGGAACACCGCTTTTTGGTGGGTCACGAACCGCTCGCCCAAGAGCTGGCAGAGCGGTTGCAGGCCGATCTGTTCTCTAAGGATGCGAAGGAATTTGTCGACGCCAAACTGGCTGAACGCGATGCGCGCCACCTGAAACAGGGCGAGCGCTACGTGGTGGAGCCAAATGTGAAAGAGGGCAAAGGCGGCCTGCGCGATCTCCAGTCTTTGTTCTGGATTGCCAAGTACATTTATCAGGTCCGCGATGTGGCCGAACTGGTGCCGCTTGGCGTGTTCAAACCGGAAGAGTTCGACTTTTTTGCGAAGGCAGAAAACTTCCTCTGGGCAACCCGCGCCCATCTGCATCTGGCCGCCAACCGCGCCACCGAACAGCTGACCTTTGACATGCAGGTGCAGGTGGCCGAACGTATGGGGTATCAAGACAAGGCTGGGCGCCGCGGGGTCGAAGTTTTCATGCAGGACTACTTCCGTCATGCGACCGAAGTGGGTGACATCACCCGCATTCTGCTGACCAAGCTGGAAGATGCACAGCGCAAGAACGAACCGTTGTTGGAACGGATTTTCCGCCGTCGCCCCAAGGTAAAAGCGGG
>SPLB01000073.1 GCA_004566265.1 Paracoccaceae bacterium
ACAACTTACGGGCCAGTCGCTGCAAGGACAGATCAGGGTCAAGATAGAATTCATCCGCCTGCATCCGCGCCTCGAGCATAGCAAAAAGCGCGTTTTCGTCCCGTACAGCCTCCTCTGCTGCGGCTTTGTCCCCAAGTGGATCGGAGCTTTCCTCTGACAGGCCAATTTCCCCCTCTGAAACGGCCGGAGCCAAAGCAACCGCCCCTAAAACCAAGAGGTTCAGCGCGCTGAAAACGCCGACAATCCTAGGGACATGAGCGCCGTCCCAGCGGACAAAATTCACCCAGACCCAAATGTCGCTGACCGCCGCGCCCACCAGCACCGTCGCCACCAGCGCCCAGAGCTGCCAGGGCAGATTGCCGCTCGCCATCCCAAGCCGGACGAGGCCATCCCGCCCGGCCGCAAGGCGCTGCGCCATGGCCACACCATAGGCGAGAAACAACAAGATCAGCAGCGGATCAAGCACGGCGGGCATCGCAAACAGCACCAATACGATCCCAAGCGGAACCGAGCCGTGCCACATGTCTGCGCGGCCCAGACTGCGCTGCGTGGTGACCACAAAGGCCAGCCAGGCCAGCGGTGGCAGGCAGGCCGCGCTGAACGGCATCAGCGGGCGCAAGCCCCCGATGCCATAGTGGTGGACCAGCGCCACCAGCGCGCTCTGGAGCGCACAGGCCGACAACAGCAGGCCGAGCCACAGCCCCAGTGACCGCCGCAATAGGGCACGCAGCAACAGCATCAGAAGAATCAGGGCAAAAATCATCGGGATCGGCAGAACAGGCATCCAGGAGTCTTTCGGATCAAATCGGGTGCAGAGGTGCACTATCCGGTCAATGTGGTCCAAGATCCGATCTCAGGCGACCTAAAACCAGTTCGAGGACGCCTGGGCGCGCTCAAATTGCCACTACAGGGACAAAGCAAATGACCCTGAAAGGAGCAACTCCATGTCGCACATCTTCTTTTCCCTCACCGCGGCGGTTCTGGGCCTGGGCCTTACCAGCGCTCAGGCCGACCCTGTTGGTACCCACATTGGCACCCGCAGCCTGACGGTTGAGGCGCCCCATCACAGTCGCGCGATGCGGATGACCCTGTTCTACCCCGCAGCCAAGGACAGTGGCACCCAGACCACGGTCGCGGACAACGCGGTCTTTTATGGCCATCAGTTGTGGCAGGACGCAACGCCGGCCCGGGTGCGTCAACCAGTTGTGCTGATGTCGCATGGGCTGGGCGGGCTGACACGGTCGCTGACCTGGCTGGGCGAAGGGCTGGCCCAACGTGGCGCCATTGTGGTTGGCGTCGACCACCCCAACAGCAGCTTTTTTGACTTTGACATGGTCAAAGGCATGGACCACTGGACCCGCGCGCAGGATATGGCCGTCGCGCTGAAAGCGCTGCAAGGGGACGCAACCTTCGCCCCGCACATCGATCTGACCCGCGTTTATGCAACTGGCTTTTCCTATGGCGGCTGGACCGCGCTGAGTCTTGGCGGACTGCGCGGGGATGGAGCGGCCTATGAACTATATTGCGGGAAGACAAACTGGGGTTCGACCCATTGTAATGATCTTCAACGTGCGGGCATTGATCTGCGCGATGTGGATCAGGAAATTTGGCAGGCGGACTGGCGACTGCCGCAGGTGTACTCAGTCGCTGCGATTGATCCCGGCCTGACCTATGGCCTCACTCAAGAGATGGCGGATGATCTGGCGGTGCCGGCGCTGCTGCTCACCTTAGGCAACGAAAAGGACCGGCTGAACGCCACCGATTTGTCGGCGGCAGGCAGTGGCCTATGGGCGAAACTACCCAATGCCGCCCGCGTTGTCATTAAACCCGCCAGTCATTTCACCGCCCTGCCCCGCTGCAAGCCGATGGGAGCTCAGCTGTTGGCAGATTCTGGCGACGATCCGGTTTGCACGGACCCTGAAGGCACTGATCGCGCGGCGGTGCACGCCCAGGTGATTGACGCCATTGCCGATCACTTTGGACTGTAGAAAAAAGAAAGGGCCGCTTCGTAAGGAGCGACCCTAACTTTCTCGATTGGCGGGGTCTTAGACGCCCGCATCGACAATCGCTTTGGCAAGGATCGGCACGGTTTGTGCGTTCAGACCAGCGATGTTCAGGCGGCTATCCCCCACCATGTAAATACCTGCGTCCTGACGCATTTTCTCAACCAACTCGGTCGTGGTCCCCAAAAGCGAGAACATACCACGGTGCTGAGCGATGAAGCCGAAACGGTCAGAGCCCGTCAGGCGCTGCAACTCGTCCGCGAGGCTCTGACGCAGGCCCAGCATGCCCAGACGAACCTCTTCCAGCTCTGCGGCCCAGTCAGCACGCAGGGCATCATCGTTCAGGATCATGGTGACCAGACGCGCGCCGTGATCCGGCGGGAAGGAGAAGTTCTGGCGGTTCAGGAAGGCCAGAGTTTTCTGGTTCAGCGCCTGCGCCGAGGCGTCACTTGCCACAGCCATCAAAAGGCCGGTGCGTTCGCGGTAGATGCCAAAGTTCTTGGAGCAGGAAGCCGCGATCAGGCATTCGGGAGTGGAGGAGGCCACCAGACGCACGCCAGCGGCGTCTTCTTCCAGGCCGTCACCAAAGCCCTGATAAGCGATGTCGATCATCGGGATCAGGCCTTGGGCGTTCAGCAGGTCCACAACCTCTTGCCATTGGGCAAGGTTCAGGTTGGCACCGGTCGGGTTGTGGCAGCAGCCGTGCAGCAAGACCACATCGCCTTTTCGCGCGCCCTTCAGGTCTTCTATCATGCCATCAAAGTTCACGGCACGGGTATCGCGGTCGAAATAACGGTAGGTGACGGTCTCGATACCGACATACTTCAGGATGGAGATGTGGTTCGGCCAAGTCGGGTCGGACACAAAAACACGCGCAGACGGGTTGGCCATTTTGATCAGTTCAAACGCCTGACGCACAGCGCCGGTGCCACCGGGGGTTGCCACAGCCGCGATATTGTCACGCGCCACTGCATCGCCGAGGATCAGTTTGATCATCGCGTCGCCGTAGGCCGGATCACCTGCGAGACCCGTGTAGGCCTTCGTCGTTTCCGCGTCCCACAGCTGTTTTTCTGCGGCTTTCACGGCACGCATCACCGGGGTAACGCCCTCGGCATTTTTATAGACGCCAACACCAAGGTCGATCTTCTGTTCGCGCGTGTCTTCGCGGAACATCTGCATCAACGCCAAGATTTTGTCGGCGGGCTGGGGTTTCAGGTTCTCGAACATTTTTCAACTCTCTCCGGTCGCAACGGGAAGTGTAGGAAAGGCGCCCCATTCGGACCAAGACCCGTCGTAAAGCGCATGGTCATGTTTGCCCATGCGCTCCAGGGCGAGGCTCAGCACTGCGGCTGTGACGCCGGAACCGCAGCTGGTAATAGCCGGTTTAGAAAGGTCCACGCCCACGGCCTCAAAGATCGCGCGGGTTTGCTCGGGAGATTTCAGGGTGCCGTCACCGTTCAAGAGAGACGTGAAGGGCAGGTTCTTGGAGCCCGGAATATGGCCTGCGCGCATGCCTTCACGCGGTTCGGGCGAATCGCCGCGGAAGCGTTCGGCCGGGCGGGCATCAATGATTTCGTGATCACCCAGCTTTGCGGCAGACGAAACCTGCGTTACGTCGCGCACCATCTGATTTTGGACCCGGACGGTCATGTGGCGGTCACGGATAACAGGCGGCAGATCTTCCACCTCACGCGCTTCAGCGGTCCATTTGGGCAAACCACCATCCAGCACGGCAACATTCATCTGGCCCATAAGTCGGAACAACCACCAGACACGCGCGGCAGAAAAGATGCCCGCACCATCATAGACCACCACCTGATGACCGTCGCCAACGCCCATTGCCCGCAAGCGAGACATGAATTTTTCAACCGGCGGCGCCATATGCGGCAAATCCGAGCGGTGATCTGAGATATCGTCGATGTCAAAGAAGCGCGCGCCTGGAATATGAGCCACGTTATACTCCGCAAGAGCATCCCGCCCCATTGCCGGAAGATACCAAGAGGCATCCAGTATACGCAGATCTGGATCCTTCAGATGAGCCGCAAGCCAATCGGTAGACACCAGTGTTTTCGGATCATCCATAGGAAACAGCCCCATCCACACATTTTCTGACGGAATGCCTACTACCGGCCACGCAGGGGGGCAAGAGCCAAGGACAATTTACACCCACACACATGCTTCGCTTGCAACAGCGGCATTGTAGATGAGAATAATAAAAGGCCAAGAGCAATCTGGGACAAGCCCTATACCGATATGATCAGAGGCGCCGCGAGCTTTCGCACTGATTCATCCCAAATACCAGCCTTACGGACGTCGCACTGTTTGATCGATCCCTTTCAGAAAGATGGTCAACTTAGAGCGTTTCCATTTCGTGTTGAGGCATAGCCTGCATTTTTGAGGAAGTTCCAGCGTTCGTCTTGGGTGAAGATGTCACAGACACCGCAGTGAGCGACGTGATTGAAACCGGTTTGACAATGGGACGCTATGATCCAGGCAGTTTCACTCCATCGGAGGCACGTAAACTCGCAGAGTTCAGCTGCGCCGGTGGCGCACTTGAGTCGTATGGAGGGACCCCAAAGGTCGGTCAGGTTCTTGTCCCGGCAATTTGCCCAACCGGATTAAGACTCGGAGAAAATTCCGGCCTGAACTTCATACGCCTAAGCGCAAACTCTGTAAAATACTGGTCAGTATACTCTGTCAACGATGCACTGTCCCAAGCCCAAGGTGAGCTCACCCATTGGTGCGCTTTAGGCGAGCGCAAAAAACGACCCCGACCCAAAGGGCCGGGGTTTTGTCCTAAGCTTCTTAGGTGATCAGAAGCGCGGGTCGATGCCGCCTTCTTCTTCGTCTTCATCCTCATCCGTGTTTGGCAGGTTGAAGAAGCTGTCGGCGTCCAGCACCGGCTCTTCCTCTTTCGGCGCTTCCATGCCGCCAAGCGTGAAGGTTTCCAGACCTTCGATGGCAGAGGGGATCTTGGGCTCTGCCGCCATCTCGAGCGACTGCTCGGTGGAGACCAGCTTGCGGCGTTCGTCGTCGCTCATCACGCCACCTTCTGCGACTTTTGCAGCAGCGGCTTTCTGAACAGCGGCGTCCAGTTCGGACTGGCGGCAGAGGCCCAGCGCAACCGGGTCAATCGGTTCCATATTGGCGATGTTCCAGTGGGTGCGCTCGCGGATCGACTGAATGGTCGGCTTGGTGGTGCCCACCAGTTTGGCGATCTGCGCGTCAGCCAGTTCCGGGTGGAACTTCACCAGCCAGAGGATGGAGTTTGGTCGGTCCTGACGCTTGGACAGCGGGGTGTAGCGCGGTCCACGGCGTTTTTCTTCACCTGCAGCAGCCGGGTTGAACTTCAACGTTAGCTTGTGAAGCGGGTTGCCCTCAGCCGAATCGATTTCGCTTTGGGTCAGCTGGTTGTTGGCAATCGGGTCAAATCCCTTAACGCCGGCTGCCACGTCGCCGTCAGCAATACCTTGGATTTCCAGCTCGTGCATGCCAACGAAATCTGCGATCTGCTTGAAACTGATCGTGGTATTGTCCACCAGCCACACGGCGGTCGCCTTGGCCATCAACGGTTTTGCCATGTGTCATCTCCTTCATAAACACGTCTGCCCCCGGCGTATCCTGCGCGGCAGATATACCTCTCCCGTCGCCTGAGAAGGCGGCCCTTGGCAATCCTCGGGCGGTTTCCGTTGTCGGGGAACTCGAGCCCAATATAGTCGCCTTGTTTTCATAAGGAAAGAGGCGAATGCAGGGACAGCGCGTCACAACACTTGGGTTGTGGGCAATGACCGGCAGAGGTTTTGCGCACGGCGCGCGGGCGATCAGTAAAAGCAGGCAAATTTGACACTTGCGTTTTACCCCGCAGGCGGTCGTCCTTTTGGTATGAAGTCGAAGAGACTGCCAAACGCTCGGGCCAAGCCATGCTCTTGCGTTGAGCTGTTGGGAGCTCAGCCAGCGCTCCCCTTGCTGCCGACAGGGTTTCGCAAATGTACATGATCCGCAATACCGAACCGAAGGTACGAAAGATCATAATGGAAGAGCCCAGAACAGCCTAGGCCGTCAGGTTTTCAGACTTCAAATTTTCTCGGTCGGGCGCGATGTTTTTTTTACAGCTTATCTGTGTGGAAACACTAAGCCTTGGCTGCCGCCTGAAGATGCTACCGTGCCCGCCCCCCAAACGCGCGGCGCCACGGATCGCGACATCTGCGGCCCCCAAACAAGATGGTTACGACTCTCCTGCCACCGCAAGAACGATTTTACCAATATGGGCTGAGCTCTCCATCAGCGCGTGAGCCTCTGCTGCATCAGCCAAAGAAAAGCAGCTATCAATTACTGGGCGCATCTTGCCAGCCGATATGAGCGGCCAAACAGCTTTGAGGAGATCTTGCGCAATCGCGGCTTTGGCCAGATCGCTTTGTGGCCGCAGGGTGGACCCGGTGATGGTCAGCCGTCGCATCATCACTTGGGCAAAGTTCAGTTCCACCTTGGGCCCTTGCAGAAAGGCGATTTGCACCAAGCGGCCATCATCGGCCAGCGCTTTGACATTGCGCGGCAGGTACTCCCCACCGACCATATCCAGGATCAGATCCGCCCCGCCTTCGGCCCGCAGCACATCAACAAAGTCCACGTCACGGTAGTTGATCGCTAGCTCCG
Source organism: Paracoccaceae bacterium (assembly GCA_004566265.1). Lineage (GTDB taxonomy): Bacteria > Pseudomonadota > Alphaproteobacteria > Rhodobacterales > Rhodobacteraceae > Epibacterium. Next base: position 6,657 of record SPLB01000073.1, read on the forward strand.
CCCCCAGATCCCGACAGGCCGCGCATTTCTCTTCTGATCCCGCCGTTGCAAACACACGTG
>SPLB01000392.1 GCA_004566265.1 Paracoccaceae bacterium
AGGCGCTGCCATTTCTCCACCACCGCCAGCGGCGCATTGGCATAGCCATAGCCGGGTAGGTCGACCAGATAGAGATCAGGCCCCTGGGTGAAATAGTTGATTTCCTGCGTGCGGCCCGGTGTGTTGGATGCGCGTGCCAGCCCCTTGGTCCCAGTGAGCGCATTGATCAGGGAAGATTTGCCGACGTTCGAGCGGCCGGCAAAGCAGACCTCGATCCGGTCGGCATCCGGCAGGCCGGACATGGCGACCACACCTTTGACGAACTCCGATTCGCGGGCAAACAGCTTGCGGCCAGCCTCTGTGGACAGGTCATCTGGCTCTTCTGCGAGGGGGAATTGAATCTGCATCACGTACTCTCGTTTTAACGGGTCATAACACCGCGCGGATGCGGCGAACAATCAAAAAGGAAAACGCCGGGCACGTGGCCCGGCGTTTGTTGTGTCCTCACGGCAGGGAGAGTTACTTCCCTTCAGGTTTTGCTTTTTTTTGGAAGCTTGCCTTGATGTTGCCGAAGATATCCGGCGTGAAGCCATGGCTGCGCATGATCAGGTATTGCTGGGCAAAGGTGATTACGTTGTTGCAGATCCAGTAGACCACAAGACCAGAGGCAAAGCTGCCGAGCATGAACATGAAGACCCAAGGCATCCAGGCAAAGATCATCGCCTGCGTTTCATCGGTGGGGGCCGGATTGAGCTTCTGCTGCAGCCACATCGACACACCCAGGAAGATCGGCATAACGCCTATGAAGATCAGCGCAAGGATGCTGTCCGGGGCCGGGGAGGCCCACGGCAGCAGACCAAACAGGTTGAACAGCGAGGTTGGGTCAGGTGCCGAGAGATCCTGGAAGGGGCCAAAGAATGGCGCGTGGCGCAGCTCCAGGGTCACAAAAATCACCTTGTATAGCGAGAAGAAGATCGGGATCTGGATCAGGATCGGCAAACAGCCTGCCGCCGGGTTGACCTTTTCACGCTTGTACAGCTCCATCATCTCTTTCTGCATCTTCTGACGGTCATCGCCCGCCCGCTCGCGCAGTTTTTCCATTTCCGGCTGGAGTTCCTTCATCTTGGCCATGGAGGCATAAGATTTATAGGCCAGCGGGAAGACGAGGATCTTGATCAGGATGGTCAGACCAATGATCGCCAGACCCATGTTGCCAATGAAGGCATTGATGTAGTGAAGCGCTGCAAAGATCGGCTTGGTCAGGAAGAAAAACCATCCCCAGTCGATCGAATCGAGGAAACCATAGATGCCGCCACGCTCGTAGGTGCGGATGGTGTCCCATTCCTTTGCACCGGCAAACAGCTGGGTGGTGACCTCGGCCGCTTCGCATGCGGTCAGTGTCAGGGTCGGCAGCACTGCGTCGGTCTGATAAATGTCGCGACGCGCGTCGTATTTTGCAATGGTGCGGAAGGGCTGGCCTTCGGCCGGGATCAGGGTGGACATCCAGTAGTGGTCGGTGAAACCGATCCAGCCATGTTCTGTCACAGCGGTGACCTGAGACTGTGAGCCGTCGCGCGGATCCGGGTCGAAATCGGTCATATCATCATAGTCGATTTCGGCCAGCTCGCCATCCGCCATGCCGACGACCCCTTCGTGCAGCACGAAGAAGTTCATCAGATCGCTGGGTTCACCGTGGCGGGCAATGGTGCCATAGGGTGCCAGCTCGACCGTCGCGCCAGAGCCATTTTGAACGCCTTGGGTGACGCTGAACATGTAGTTCTCGTCAATAGAGACGGTACGGGTGAAGGTCAGGCCCTTGCCATTGTCCCAACGGAGGGTGACGGGGGTCTCGGGTGTGAGAGTGGCGCCTGCGGGTGCGGACCAGAGGGTATTGGCCCCGGGCACGTCATCAAGACCCAAACCAACGCCGGGGGCCCAACCGTACAGCGTGTAATAAGCGTCGGCTTCATCTGCGGGGCGCAGCATGGTGACGATGGGGGAGCCTTCGTCAAGCGTTTCGCGATAGTCTTTCAGGCGCAGATCGTCGATACGACCACCACGGAGCGAGATGGATCCCTCGACCCGCGGGGTTTCGATCGCAAGGCGCGGAGCCGAGGTTGTCTCGGACTGCGGCGTCGGGGTGCTTTGGGCGGCCAGCGCCTGCGGCGCGGTTGCGGGCGCGTTTAGTCCGGTTTCGTTTGCAACGGCTTCGGCGACCTCGACCGGCTCGGGCGCCGGGAAGAAATAGGACCAGCCCAGCAGCACTACGCCGCTCAGCACTGTTGCGAGAATTAGATTTCTATTCTGATCGTCCATCTGGACAGCCACCTCATGCATGCAATGACAGGGTGGTTCAACAGACCTCAGCCCCAAAGGTCAAGGGAAAAGGGGGCAGATCGAGGTGGAAGAAGGTCGGTTTCCGTTTATTTTGAACCGTCGGTCCGGGGCAGCAGTGGGGAAAGGCGCCCGATCACGGGGTGTGCGTTCCGATGGCTGGGGTGTCTTGGAGCTTTGCCTGATGCGCCACTGTCCAGTCAATGGTCTGGTCAAACGGCATGGGGCGGCCGATCCCAAAACCCTGTACATGACCACAGCCCAGCTGCGCCAAAAGTGCATGCTCACCCACGGTTTCAACACCTTCAGCCAGCGTTTCCAGCTCCAGCCGTTCGGCCATGGTCAAAATGGCTGCGATCAATTTTTGCTGTTCCGGGTCATGATCTGCTTTGGCGACAAAAGATCGGTCGATCTTAATCCGGCTGACGCGGAAGCGGCGCACCGAGGCAATGGACGCGTGGCCGGTGCCAAAGTCATCAAGATCAATGCGGCAACCCAATTCACCCAGGGCGGTGATATTGCGCGTGACCATGTCGTCAGGCTGATCGGTCATCACCGTTTCCAAAATTTCGACCGACAGACGCTCGGGCGTCAGCCCAAACCGGTCAAGCTCATTTCGGATCCGGTCAACGAGGGCTGGATCGCGCAACTCGTCGGTGGCAAAATTTACGCCAACGCAGGGCACATCCAGACCCGCCGCATCCCAGGATTTCAACGCTGTCAGTGCCTGTGTGATCATATGACAGCTGAGTTTCTGCATCAGCCCGGCTTCTTCAAGGGCTGGCAGGAAGGTCGAGGGGGGCACGAGGCCTTTCACCGGATGCGCCCAACGGGCCAAGGCTTCGAAGCCCGAAACGCGGCCCGTGTCCGTACACACTTGTGGCTGGAACCACGCCTGTATCATGCCGCTGTCCAACGCTCGCGCGACCTCTGCACGCAGATC
>SPLB01000015.1 GCA_004566265.1 Paracoccaceae bacterium
GGAAACAGTGCCATCGCCAATGCGGGGTCCATTCCCGAATCATCTACGGCTGCTTTAAAGCTGGTCTCGCTCCACCCGTCGAAAACCACATGTAGCAAGGCCGCATCCAAGAGTTGATCGCGAATTTCCTGTGTCTGCTCACCCATTTTCACCCTCTCCTGCCCACGATTGGGCCTGGTTGCTTCTGGCTCTGTCGCCAGTACTAGACAATTTAGTGCGCCCTTGCTATACGGCCACTTCCTGCAATTTCCATGCAACTCAAATCTAGAAAGGTGGTGACAACCACATGCAGGTTAGTGTTCGCGACAACAACGTCGACCAGGCGCTTCGTGCCCTGAAGAAAAAGCTGCAGCGCGAAGGCGTCTTCCGCGAAATGAAGCTCAAGCAACATTTCGAAAAGCCGTCCGAGAAAAAAGCGCGCGAGAAAGCTGAAGCGATCCGCCGTGCCCGCAAGCTGGCACGCAAAAAAGCTCAGCGCGAAGGTCTTCTCTAAGATCTCGCTCTCGTGTCCAGCTTCTTCTGGATACTGTTGAGAATAAAGACCCCCGCGGCCTCGACTGCGGGGGTTTCTTTTTGCCTATAGACCCAGCAGTTTCACAAATTGAGATCTGGAAAATCACACTTGAGCCCGGCAAAATGCCGCTAAAAACAAACCAATTTTTAAGTCAAATTCAACTGCACTTTACAGCCGATCACAGATCTTAAACTCCGATCCATTTGATTATGAAAGCCAGTCCAGACCCGAAGGCAATCAAAAAAGCCCGGTTTTTCGCCGGGCTTTTTCATCAATAGATCTTTGGCACGTAAAGCTCATCCGGCAAATACCGCCGCTCATAGTCAGGATTGTATTCCCGATCCGGAAGCGAGACTTTTTCGCTGGGGACATCCTCGTAGGGGATCTTGGTCAAAAGGTGCTCGATACAATTGAGCCGTTCGCGCTTTTTATCATTCCCTTCGACAATGAACCAAGGCGCTTCGGCGATATTGGTACGCTCGAGCATCTCTTCTTTGGCTTTGGTGTATTGCTCCCAACGAATGCGGGATTCCAGGTCCATTGGGGACAGTTTCCATTGCTTCATCGGGTCATGGATGCGCATCATGAACCGCAGCTGCTGTTCTTCGTCGGTGATAGAGAACCAATATTTCAGCACGATAATCCCTGACCGCACCAACATGCGTTCAAATTCCGGAACGTCCTGAAAAAACTGTTCTACCTGATCTGGGGTGGCAAATTCCATCACCCTTTCAACACCCGCGCGGTTGTACCAGGAGCGGTCAAACAACACGATTTCACCCGCCGCAGGCAGATGCGGCACATATCGCTGAAAGTACCACTGGCTTTGTTCCCGTCGCGACGGCGCAGGCAAGGCCACAACACGCGCCACACGAGGGTTTAGACGCTGGGTGATGCGCTTGATCACTCCGCCCTTACCCGCGCTGTCACGACCTTCAAACAGGATACAGACTTTGGCACCGGTATGCTGAACCCAGTCCTGAACCTTGATCAGCTCTGCCTGCAGGCGCAGCAGGTTCTGAAAGTAAACCTTCCGATCCAGCATTTCCGGGTGTTGCGCCCGGTAGATTTTCCGAAGCTCCATGGACAGCATGGGCTCAGCGAATTCGATCTCGAAATCCTCGTCCAGCGTGTCCTGTAGCTCCGCCTCCAGCCAGTCGAATGCAAAGTTATCGATGTCGCTGTTGCTCACGGCGGTTCTCCTTCTAATACCTGCGTCTACACCAGATAGAGCAAGGATATGATCCTTTGGTGTCAAAGCCCCGAAAAACGCAAAAAATCATGGCCGTTTCAGATTTTTTGCAATCGAGCCATCCAGATACGGAGGGCAGTTACCATGGGGACAAGTCAAAAGGGAACCTAATTTTTCGTCGCCCGACAAGCCTTTAACGACAGATATCGTCCCATTGGCTGCGCCAAGATCACAACAGAAGATCAAGAAATAGGTAGCGCCGTGGTCTTGAAGACAGTCCGCAGAGCAAAAGAGCTTTGCATTTGCGCGACGCCCGGCAAACGGGACAGGTGTTGGCGGTGGATGCGGGCGAAATCCTCAGTGTTTTCAGCAACGACCTTCAAAATATAATCCGCTGTTCCAGCCATGAGATGGCATTCCAAAACGTCTGGTATGCGCGCGACGGCCTTTTCGAACGCATCTAGAACCTCATCTGCCTGACCAGACAGGGTAATTTCAACAAAGACTGTTGTTGGCACCTTCATTTTCCGCGCGCTCAACAACGCCACATAATCGCGGATGTAGCCGTCTTCCTCGAGCCGCTGGACGCGCCGGTGGCACGCCGACGCAGAGAGGTTCACGGTTTCGCTGAGTTCCGCGTTCGAAATACGCCCCTTTTTTTGCAACACCCCTAGGATCCGACGATCCAGCTGATCCAGCTCCATTTAAAGGTCCTTTTCTTGCGCTTTTAGCGGATATATCAGACTGATCTTCGAAAGCTACCTTTTCGATATGCACAATTTATCAGCAGATTCTCTACGATCCTTGGCACTGTTCACCTTAAAAGCTTGATCAGCAGGAGCCCGTCATAAAACTCATCGGCCCAACAGACATCAAACCACAGGCGTGCGAAGGCAAGGTGCGGCACCTTTGGCAGCTGCTGTTTCGCAACCTGCACCGCAGGTCGGTGCGTGTGTCACGGTTCTGGACCGTTCTCTGTCCACGAAAAAGTGGGTTTAACTTTCCCCGGCGCGGACATCGGCGCGGTCGGCATGAAAATACCCCACAGGTCAGCGCTGGACCTGCGTCTTCGGATTATCGCTTTGAACCTCGGGCAAGGGGTCGCTGCGGGACAAGGCATAGCGACCAGCGCGTCTGATCCGGAATGGTCGGCTACAACGCGCAACGACAGTGATCCAGCGGCATCAAAGAGTGCCGCCGAAATGTTGCAATAGCCGTTTCCGCAGTGTTGCTGAAGACCGCGGCATGGACGTCCTCGAGTCCCATGGCGGCATCTGACACAGCAGCTCGTTTGCGCCACTTGGCGACCGCCTCAATGGTGAAGCCAGATTCTCGGCTTAGCGCCGCGTTTGAAGCAATCAACTACCGGGAAACAAAAACTTGGCGCTTCCGAGAAATTATATGCCCCAAAGCCCCCCCTTCTGAGGGGACTGTCGCATCGACCGCCACGTCGAAACCAAACACTTAGGCTGTTTGGTGCGTATCTGTTTCCCCATCAGCCGGGTAGTTGCCCCTTCAAAACATAGCGCAGGATCTCACCCACCTGTTGAGGTGTATCTGTCACGGCGAGCGCGGCGGCGTGCACTTCTTTTAGGGCGTGCTGGTGTTCGGCCGGGCTCAGCACGATCACCGACTTGCCCAATGCAGCTGCATAGCCCGCATCAAACGCGGCGTTCCATTGCTTGTACTTCTCGCCGAAACGGACAACCACAATATCAGCGCCTTCAATCCCGCGCCGGGTGCGGATGGCGTTCAGCTTTGCGCCTTTGTGGTCGTGCCAGAATTGACTGTCCTCGTCCCCCATGATCGCCACACCGCAGTCATCTGAGGCACCGTGATCTGTGACCGGGCCGTCAAAAGCGACATCTAGGCCAGCCGCGTCTTCGATAATCTGTTCGCGCCAATCGGTATGGATTTCACCGGAAAGATAGATCTTAAGTGTCATTGCGACCTCCTGCGCTCGTCAAGTTTGCGCCAGACCTAGCGCGCATTTCGGCACAGGCCAACCGTCTTAGCGCCGCCGGGCCACCAGAAACCGCGATGTGGGGCGCGCCGGGAAATTCCCGGTCTCAATAATCTCGAACCCCGCCGCCTCTACCGCTGTTTCCAGTTCAGCAACGCTCAACTGATGAACCACAGCAGGTGCGCGTCCAAACAGCTGCATCACCGGCAACGCCAACGCCAGCATCAGTTTTATACCCACTCCGCCCCCCTGGGCCAGGCATGGAGTTTTGGAGATAAACAGCCCACCGGTCGGGACGCGTTCAGCAATTTCGGATAGGGCAGCATCAATGTCCGGGATCAAATGCAGCAGATTGAACCCCATCACCACATCAAACGGGCCTTTTGGCGCCGTCGCGGGCGCACAGGCCTCAAACGAAATGTTCTGAACACCCGCATCTTTGGCGCGCGATTTGCCAATCTCGATCATTGCGGAGGACAAATCCGTTGCTGTTATATGCGCCGCCTTTGGCGCCAGATGCACAGCCGTGGTGCCGGTGCCACAGCCCAACTCCAGCACTTGATGCTCTGGGGACAGGTAATGCGCCACACGATCCAATGTGTGTTCATAAGCCGCTTGGTCGCGCACCGGACTCTTTGCGTAGCGCGGAGCGGTCCGGTCCCAGAAACGGGTTTCTTTTGACAAGGCTGCGGTCTGATCTGCGGACATCGTGGTCTCCTTTGCTTGGTCAATTGGTAGATTACCATTCGGCTTACGGGAATTGCCGAAATGCGCAGGAGGCTTATACAGGAATGCATGAGCACCCCACCGCCCCCCGACTGGAATCACATTCGCGCCTTCTTTGCGACCGCGAAAACAGGGTCGTTCTCTGCGGCAGCCAAGCAACTTGGGCTCACGCAACCGACCCTATCACGGCAAGTCAGTGCGCTGGAAGGGACTTTGGGGGTTTTGCTTTTTGAGCGTATTGGCCGCGAGCTGGAGCTGACCAGTGCGGGACGGGAATTGCTGACCCACTCGCACAAAATGGGAATTGCCGCCGACGGGTTTGCCCGCACAGCCAAGGGGCAAGCGCAAGATATCGAAGGTCTGGTGCGGATCACCGCCTCGGATGTGGTTTCGGCCTATGTTCTGCCCAAGGCACTGCGCTTGCTGCAAAACCGCGCCCCACGGCTGGTGGTGGAAGTCATCGCCGACAATGCCATCCGGGACATTATGCGCCGAGAGGCAGATATCGCCATTCGCCATGTGCGCCCGGAACAACCCGACCTAATCGCCCGCAAACTGCGGGAAACCCGTGGCCATCTGTACGCCGCAAGCAGTTATCTTCGCGCGCGGGGGCGTCCAGCATCTGTTGCGGACACTCGCTTGCATGATTTTTTGTATTTTGGCGACATATCTCGAATGATTGGTTTCCTGCGAGACATTGGCGTGGAAACCACCGAACAAAATTATCGACTGGGGTCTGAAAACGGCGTGGTCGCGTGGGATCTGGTGCGCCAAGGTTTTGGAATTGCTGTGATGATGGAAGAGATCGGCGATGCCACGCCAGGTGTGGAACGGCTCTTCCCAGAAATGGAAGCGATTGAGTTCCCCATTTGGCTGACCACCCATCGAGAGTTGCACACCAGCAGAAAGATACGCCTCGTGTTTGACGTTTTGGCCGAGGCACTCAGCACATAGCGCAACAAAAAACGCGTCTCGGATGCCAGCCCTTTATCACACGTGTTACACTGCGGGCGACGAGGAAAATGCACAACGAAGCGCCGCTGTGTTTTTGCGGCGCCTTCCAGGTTTTTGTCTCTTTGGCCATGGGGACCCATATCGCTAGCTTCAAAAGGGATATGAAGCAAATGATTGCTTCCAAGAGAAATTACGCTGGAAGAGCTTAGCAGAAAAGATCCTGCGCCTCCCCTCTGCCACTGGCCAACTCAGGTTCAAAGACTGGAGGCGTGTCGCAACAAGATACGACCGTTGCCCAAGGGGTTGCCTCTCAGCATAGCGCTTGCCGCTCTCGCCATCGCCTTGCTTTGAAACTCAATGAGATGCTGTAACGGGGCCTGCGTCACGCACCGCCGTTGCCACTTGTAAGATCAGCACCGCGCTGTCGCCATTCCCGTATTGAACTCAGTTGGAGGA
>SPLB01000393.1 GCA_004566265.1 Paracoccaceae bacterium
CATAGCGGAGTTCGGTTTCTTCGGTGTGGTGGTGTAAACGCGTGTACAAACACCACGCTTTTGCGGGCACTGCTCCAGGTGCATGGACTTGGAGCGTTTTACTTTTGGCTGACGCGGCTTGCGGATCAGCTGTTGAATCGTTGGCATTCCGGTTAATCCCCGTTTTGCAACACTATGTCATGCACGCAGAAGGCAGGGGCCCGGTATCGCGTGCGGCGAATTCTGTCTCTTGCGGCCCGGTCTGATGAACCCTCTGAACAAGCAGAAAAACCGCAAACGTTCCCATTCCGAGGTGAACGTCGCGGTGGGTTAACAGAGGACCAGGGTGAAAAATGCCCGGATCGTGAGCCACTACAGATATGATTTCGACGTACCAAAGCGGGAGCTCTGATGGCCGGATGGTGGTCTATTAGGGGGAGTCGGAGAAATTGTCAACAGCACCGCACAAAGAGCCCGTGGAGCCTAAGCCCCCTAGTTGCCCGGATTTCTTAGCGCGGTTTTAACCGCCAGACCAGCGGTGAGATGGCGGCCACCAAAGCGGCGCTCAGGAAGAAAGGCGCGCCGGGAAAATAGAGGCTGTTGTCATTGACAAAATGCTCAAACACACCCGTCAGTAGCAAAGGGGCAGCCACCGCCGCGACCGAATTCAACGAGGCAATAACCCCCTGCACCAGCCCTTGCAGGTCCTCCCCCACCCGGTTCGACGCAAAGGCTGTCATCAGAGGAGGGGCCATATCCGCCAAAGCAGTTATGGGGATCACAATGGCGACAAACCAGACAGCCTGTGCGCTGCCAATGCCGATAAAGCCAATGATCGCCGTCACCATGGCAAAGATAAGGGTTCGGAAATCACCGAACCGCTTGGTCAGCTGCGGCAGGACAGCGGCCTGCACAACTGCAATCATCACCCCATAGCCCGAGAGCGTCAGGCCGATCACAAAGCCGTTCCAGCCAAACATCTCGCGTCCCCAGAAGGCCCAGAGCGTTGGATAGACCATATTGGCAAGCTCAAACACAAACAGGCAGATCAGTGGGATGGCCATCCCCGGCACCTGAAACGCACGTAGAATAGAGGCAAAAGGGTTCAGATCTCGCCGCCCGAAGGGTCGCCGTTTCTCGGGCGTCAGCGATTCCGGAAGCACAAAGATGCCAAAGACCACGTTCAGCGCCGACATGGCCGCCGCGATCCAAAAGGGCGCGGTAATATGCCAGCCTGACGCCAGCCCCCCGAGGGCCGGGCCGAGTACAAAGCCAATGCCAAAAGCAGCACCAATCATACCAAAAGCCGCGCCGCGGGCCTCGGGTTTGGCAATGTCGGCAATATAGGCTGTGGCGGTGACATAGGTCGCGCCTGCAATCCCGGCCACTATACGGCCTATCAACAGGACCCAGTAGGTCTCGGCCAGAGCCATGATCACATAATCCAGCGTCAGCGCCGCAAGGGCGGCAATCAGCACCGGCTTGCGGCCGTAAGCATCGGACAGGCTGCCGACAATGGGCCCGAACAGGAACATAGCCGCCGCATAGGCTGACATCATCACCCCACCCCAGAACGCGCCCTGCGCGGTAGACCCCGCCCCAACGCGGTCCATCAGATCGGGCATGATCGGAAAGACAATGCCGACGCCAATGGCATCAATCATAAGAGTTGCAAGGATAAACAGGAAAGGGCCGGTCAGTTTCATGCCGCTACCGAATAACCGTAGCCTCCGGCTCGCAAGGCTGCTCTCGCATTTTGGTCGCGTTATGGGCGAAAATCCCGCATCCTGTTGCCCTATATCCCACATCCACGCGGGGCCGCTTGTCACGGCCCTCACCTGCCCCCATAGTCTGGGCCAAAGGCGTTCATCCTCAGAGGACATTTGATGCAGGTGATTGGGCTCTGCCGGTTTTCGTATCCGGCCTTTGGCGGCTTTCAGGTTGAGCACGACAGCATCGAGGAGCGGATTGCCTATCTCTATGCCGAGGCGCGGCTGGAAGAACGGTTCCGGCTGTTTGAAACGCTTGCCCTGCCTTGCCTGCGCGAACAGACCGATCAGGATTTTGACCTGATCATTGTGATTGGCGACAGTCTGCCAAGCCACCACGAAGACCGCTTGCGGGCACTGGTCGCGGGCATGCCTCAGGTTCAGATCCGCAAAGAGCCTCCGCGCAGACAGCGCGAAGTGATGAAAGAGATCCTCAACCAGACCCGACGCGACCCGAAACTGCCCTGCCTGCAGTTCCGCCATGATGATGATGATGCGGTTTCCGTTGATTTTATCGAGCGGCTGCGCGCCACGGTGATAGATTGTCAGGGGTTGTTTCGCAAACACAAGACGGCTGCGGTGGATTTCAACAGGGGATTTGTGGCCGAAGTTGGCGCAGATGGGATTTCAGCGACCGAGGTGTTCCGCCCCTTCTATGTGGCGTCTTTGGGCATGTATGTCCGCGGCAACTGCCCTCTGACCATTATGAATTTTGCCCATGAACGGATCCCACGATTCATGCCTACGGTCACCTTTTCGGACGCGCCCATGTGGGTACGGAGTCACAATGGCTCCAATGACTCGCGACAGAAACCCGTGAAGGCAATCGACGTCGAACCACTGACCCGCGCGCAGCACGGGGAGTTTGAGGCCCGCTTCGCAATTCGCCGCGCGCATCTGGCCTCGGTGTTTTCATCCCTCTGAGCCGCGCGGCGCAGGGCTCAGATCGCCTTTAACGCGGCAAGGGACAGGCCGAAATGGACCCGCAGATCGGCGTCGATGTCTTCGGGCGTCATTTCGCCCTGCCGCCCCATAATTGCTGGCTCTGAATGGTTGTCCCAATGATGGGTGCGGATAAAGCCGGGCACGGTGATATCAGAGAACACATTGTAATGCTGCGCGAACCTACGGTGGTTGTAGCGGTAGGGGTTTTCCCCTGCCCCTGCGGGACGCACCAGCGCGGTGCCAACGGACAGCGGCGCACGTTCAATGGCGTCAAAAACCTTTGCCGCGCAGTCTTCGCCACGCTGCAAATAGAACCCTCTGTTGTTGGCGATCACAAACGGCGTGGCAGCCCCCTGCACATCCACCAGACCAGCGGCTCGCCTTTTGGTCCTTGCGATGTAGTCCAAGTCCACCGCGTCGTCATCATCCAGGCGAAACAGAATAAGGTGGGTGGCTTCGCCTTTCGGCAACAGCTCATACGCTGTGCTGAGCGTGCGGTAGTGACGTGCCACTGGAAACGGTACGATCGAAATATTCGGGCTGTCATCGACAATATCCATGAGCTGTGCCAGATACCGGTCCGGCATGCGATCCGAGGTTGCGACAACCAGATCGAACCCCTGATCCCGTTGCCGGGTCAGCGACGGCAGGCAAAGCTTTTCAAACAGATGTAGCCGCAGGGCCATGCGTTTGTCCGAGAAAACTTCTTCTGCAGCTTCTTCCACCGAGGCAAAGCGGTCCATATTGAAGGTCGACGTCAGGACGGAAAACCG
>SPLB01000394.1 GCA_004566265.1 Paracoccaceae bacterium
CGTACCAGCGGCGACACCCACGGCAGCAGATATGGATCCCAGGTGATCGCCGGCTTTCTTGAGCAGATGGATCGCATCAGCCTAGAGGAAGGGATCATGGTGGTTGGTGCCTGCAACCACCCGGAGCACCTAGACCCCGCGGTGCGAAGAGCCGGGCGCTTTGACATCAAGATCGAGATGCCGCTGCCAAGCATGACAATGCTGCGGCACCTCCTTGCTGAGCGGCTGCAGGACGCAGTCCAAGAGGATGATTTGCAACAGATGGCACGGGAGTGTATCGGAAAGACCGCCGCCGACATCGACGCCGCAGTGCGTTCAGCCCGCAGTGAGGCCCGGCACAGCGGCTGCGCGCTCGATCTGCAGCTGCTGCGCCGCCATCTCGGTGTCTTGGAACTGGAAGAGACCCAAGATCTTTTGTACCGCGTCGCGGTGCATGAAGTCGGTCACGCCATCACCGCCTGGATCTTCGGCGAGACAATCACGCGAATTAGCCTGTCTCCAACCGGCGGCACACTTGAGCGAAGTGTTCTCGAGAATGCAGGCCTGCCGTCGGATTTCGACCGTCAACTCTACATCCACCTCGCGGGGCGGGCAGCGGAGCGGCTCATCTTTGGGACTGTCTCCTCGGGTGCTGGCGGCGGCACAACGTCCGATTTGGCACAGGCTACGCGGATTGCGTTGGCAATGGATTTTGAACTGGGTTTGGGCGCCTTCGGCAACGGCTGGTTTGGGCCGCAGGATCCAGCCCAACTTGCAGAAGCCGACCGCAAGCGCCTCCGTGAGAAGCTCGACTACGCCGAGGATCACGCGCGCGCGCTACTGTACCCCCATCAGCAGTTGCTAAAGAGCATAGCTTTAGACCTGGTGCAAAAACGAGAGTTCGACAGCAAGGCGGTCCGGTCCTGGCTGCGTGATGTGCCGCGCAAAAATGGCCCAGAGCCCGTCTTCGACCAGTAGGTGCGCCAGCCAATCAAGCCGCGCCGCCGTAAGGTTTGCACAATTCTTATATGCAATCTCCAGCGGCGCAGGCTGCGGGTGGTCCAAAATCCGGATTACTCCCGCTTGGAAATACTTTGCCCCAAAACCCCCGCCCGGGCAGTCCATGCACGCATCTCTTCCCAGCTCCCCCTGTAGAAGGAAAGTTACGCATTATCATGCTTTTATCCACAAAAAACAGACCTTTGAGCAGCATCTCCTCCGCTTTCACGGGGCCCACCGCCTCCGGCGCCCGCTATGATGAAGCCAACAGCCGCCGGCGCAGTTCCGGCTAGATCAGCATCATCAAAAGAACGCTCCAGGCCCCCGCCCGGGAGCGGCGGGAGACCTCGGCCAATGGCACGGGACAAAAACAGTTATGTCAAAAGCCCGAAGACTGCCAATCGTTCGAATGCAGCTCTGACTAACGCCCAGTCCACCTGCCCGGCCCCGCTTCTACACATCATTAAGCTTCTCGCTCGTCAGGCTGCTCAAGAAGACATCACGGCACAGAGGAGCCAACCGCCTTCAGAGGACTAAACCATGCATGAAACACCCGGTCTCCGCGCGGCTATCTATGCCCGCTATTCCACCGACAAGCAAAAAGAGACCTCCGTTGAGGACCAGCTCCGTCTCTGCCGTCGCCACTGCGAGCAAAAGGGTTGGCAGGTCACCGAAGTCTTCGCCGATCACGGCATCAGCGGCACCACCAGCCAACGTCCTGATTACTTGCGCCTTTTGCAGGCCGCAGAGCGCGGCGAAGTCGACATTATCGTGGCCGAAAGCCTCAACCGCCTATCGCGGGATCAAGCCGACACCGCGTCTTTGTTCAAGCGCATGAACTTCTTCGGGGTTCGCTTGCACACGGTCGCAGATCAGGACCTGGACGAGTTGAAGGTCGGAGTCGGCGGTCTCGTCTCCGCTCTCTATATTAAGGACATCGCTCAAAAGACCCGCCGAGGCTTGGAAGGCCGTGTTGTCGCGGGCAAATCTGCCGGCGGCCTCAGCTATGGATATCGTGTAAAACGGGAGATCCGTGCGGATGGAACGGCTACCACCGGTGATCTGACCATCGAGCCTTCGGAGGCCGAAGTCGTGAACCGGGTTTTCCAGGAATACGCGGCAGGTCAGTCGGCTCGCGCGATTGCCACGGCTTTGAACACCGAGGGCATCGCCGCCCCGCAAAGCGGCAAAGGCACCGGAACTTGGAACCCCTCGACGATTTCAGGGAATGTGAAGCGTGGCACCGGCATCCTCAACAATGAGCTCTACGTTGGTCGACGGGTCTGGAACCGGCTGACCTATGATCGCGACCCCGACAGCGGTAAACGACAGTCACGGCTAAACCCTCCGTCGGAATGGAAGACAAAGACCGTTCCCGACCTGAGGATCGTTGACGACGCTCTTTGGGGGCGCGTCAAGGCCCGCCAGAGCGAGGTGCGCCAAGCGATGAACCCGGCAGGTGTCCTGGCGGAACGCCCACGACCGGAACGGGCGCGCCGCCCGACCTACTTGCTGTCGGGTCTCCTGCGCTGCGCCTGCTGCGGCGCAAGCTACACGCTGATCAACAAGACGCGCTATGGCTGCTCCGGTGCCCGCAACAAGGGCGCTGCGATCTGTACCAACCGCGCAACCATCGAGCGGACAGAAGTAGAAGAACGGGTGCTCTGTGGGCTGAAGCAACGCCTGCTCACACCGGATCTTCTGGCGCAGTTCGCGGAGGAATACCGCAAGGCGTTCAACGCAGTCGCCGTGGATGCCTGCCAGGACCGGCAGAAAGCTGAACATGCCCTCAAGAAAGTGGAAAGCCGGATCACCAACATTTTGAGCGCGATCGAGGACGGCATGTATACCGCTTCAATGAAGGAGAAGATGTCTGAGCTTGAGGGCGAGAAGACCCGTCTGAAGGCGGTCATCGCGAACAATCCCGAGCCCCCAGCCCTGCGACTGCACCCGAGCCTGTCAACGCGGTACCGCGCGTTGATCGAAGATCTAGTCGGAGCCCTGAACGCGCCGGAGGTGAAGCGGGAAGCGACGACATCATTGCGGGCGCTTATTTCCGAGGTACGGATGGTGCCCGATTGCGCAGCGCCTGGCGGCCATCAGCTTGAACTTGTTGGGGAACTGGCCGCTCTGATGGCTTTGGGCAGCTCTGAATCGCAGAAGCCCCCGCTAATTGCGAAGGCTTTGTCGGAAACGTTGGTTGCGGGAGCTAGATTTGGACACTGTTTCGCGTGAGCCAAGGATACGGGTTTTCCGATGTGACAGTCCAGACCTTGCCTCACGTTTCAGCTTAGACCTTTTCTGCCTCTAA
>SPLB01000074.1 GCA_004566265.1 Paracoccaceae bacterium
CCTTGGTCGATAGCCAGAATATATGTCATGCGGTCGCCTCCGAAGTTTCTTTTGCAGCGACAGTAGCCATAAATTCGCGACCGCTACCAGACCCCAAGAGACCATTCCTAGGGGCACCAAGGCTTAGACAGCGATATTATCGATCAGGCGCACGCCATCCAGCCACGCCGCCACAAACAACCGTGCCGGTGTGTCGGCCTGCTCCAACGCTTCCAGCGTTTCGGCGCAACGCAGGTCAATGTACTCCACCGCTTCAAAGCCCAGCGCGGCCAGCTCTGCTCGCAACTTTGCCTCTATCGGTGCATAGACTGCGCCCGCCCGTAACCGCTCAGCCGCAGTTTCCATCAGCGGGTTCAGCTTGCCCGCGGTCACCAAGCCCGCCGCAGACAGGCGGGTGTTGCGGGACGACATCGCAAGACCCGACGGTTCGCGCACGGTAGGACATCCAACCACCTCGATCGGGATATCCAGATCACGGGCCATTCGGGTCACCACCATCAATTGCTGATAGTCCTTCTGACCAAAAAACGCCTTGTCCGCGCCGGTCTGAAGAAACAGCTTGGCCACCACGGTTGCGACACCTTCGAAATGACCGGGACGGAAGGGGCCTTCCATCACGCTGGTGGTCGCTCCCCCAACGGCAACCCCGGTCGCATAGCCCTGTGGGTACATTTCATCGGGATCGGGCACAAAGATCGCATCCACATCAAAGGGAGAAAGCTTTTCTGCGTCCTCAACCTCGCTCCGGGGATACTTCGCCAAATCTTCAGGGCTGTTGAACTGTCTTGGGTTCACAAAGATCGTCACCACCACGCGGTCACAGGCAGCTTTGGCGGCCTCAACCAGCGACAGATGTCCCTGATGCAGCGCCCCCATGGTTGGCACCACTGCCAGAGTTTCGCCCCTCATCATGCTGTCACGGCGCAGCGCGCGCAGATCAGCAAGCGAACGCAGAATGGGAGGGACAGTCATGGCGGCAATATCCTTTATTTGACCTTGGCATTCTGACGCAGGCCCGGCGCCGTTTCGGCAAAGGTGTGCTCCGGCGCTGGGAAGGTCCGGGCGCGGACCTCAGCGGCGTATTCTGCAATTGCCGTTTCTGCAATAGGGCCAAGCTCTGCATAGCGTTTCACAAACTTCGGCTTAAAGGCGGTGAAGAAACCCACCATGTCATCCACCACAAGTACCTGACCATCGCAGCCGGCCGAGGCGCCAATGCCAATCGTGGGAATACCGACCTCTTCGGTCACGCGGTCTGCCAACGCGGCGGGTACCTTTTCCAGTACAACCGCAAATGCGCCTGCTTGCTCAATTGCTTTGGCATCCGCCAGCAGCTGATCACCTGTCACGCCTCGGCCTTGTACCTTGTATCCACCCAGTGTGTTGATCGACTGCGGGGTCAGGCCCACATGCGCCATCACAGGAATGCCGCGCGCCACAAGAAAGCGGATGGTCTCGGCCATCGCAACACCGCCTTCCAGCTTCACCGCTGCACAGCCCGTTTCTGCCATCAGACGCGCTGCATTGCGAAATGCCTGCGCCGGGCCTTCCTCGTATGATCCAAAGGGCATGTCGATCACCAAACAGGCCTGGTTCAGGCCACGCGCCACGGCCTGGCCGTGAAGGATCATCATCTCCATCGTCACACCGAGTGTCGACGTCAGACCGTGCAGGACCATGCCAACGCTGTCGCCCACCAACACAAAATCACAATGCGCATCCATTAGGCGCGCCATCGGCGTTGTGTAGGCGGTGAGGCTGACAATAGGCTGTCCGCCTTTCATGGCGCGGATATCCTGCGGGTTTAGGGCTGTCTTGCGGGCTGTGGCACTCATCACGGTCTCCTCCGGGCGCGCAAGTGTGTCTCTTGAGGCTGCTTGCGCGCGCTGTCACAGCCAGAATTTGACCGTCTGTACCAATTTCAAAGGTCGAATGCCAGTCATGCGGCACCGCAGCGAAACTTAATTTCGCGAGGACACAGATCCAATCGGCGCGCGGTCGCAACAGGGAGTAGCCCTTTGGTATCACTTTCCTAACCCTCACGAGGCACACTTCTTCACGGACATTTAAAATGGGGGCGCGCAACGAACCGATGACGATCACGACTAATGTCCCCTGCCCCGTAACCCTGCGGTCCATTCGGCCTGATGAAACAGGTCGATTTGCCAGTCAGTTGGCCAATTACTTGGCCGAGGTGCGACCCGAAGCACGTCTGGATGTCATGCAAAGGGCGGGTCAGTTGCTGAACCGGCGTGACACCGATGTCTGGTGGTTGGTAGATCAGGCCACAACCGTCGGCTTTGCGGTTGTGCTCAAACTGCCGGACAACCGCCGCGAGCTTTCAGAGTTCACCATCTTTCCCCAGTACCGACGCAAAGGGCTGGGGAAACTGGCCGCACAGCACGTCCTGGAGACCCACCGGGGTCACTGGCGAATGGGAATCTCGCGCAAGTCGCATGCGGCCATAGCTTTCTGGGGCACCTGTCTGAGCCTTCTGCCAAATATCGAAGATTTACGGTCCGGTGCGGCCTTTGCAGCAGAACAAGAAAAGAGCTTCACCTTTGTTATCGGCTCCGGTGCTGTTGGCCCCAACTAACGCCTAGACAATCACGTCCATTGCATCTTGGTGGCCCACACCAAAGACCCGCTTGTAGCGGGCGATCTGTTCGCGTGGCCCCATTGCTTTTTCTGGATTGTCCGACAGCTTTACTGTCGGTTTCCCATTGGCCGATATGGCCTTGCACACCAGTGAAAACGGCGCCAAGACATCGCCCGGCACCAGTTCACGGAAGTCATTGGTCAGTAAGGTGCCCCAGCCAAATGAGACATTCACGCGACCCGAGAACTGCCCATGCAAGTCGCGGATCTGCTCAACGTCCAGCCCGTCTGAAAAAATAACCCGTTTCTGACGCGGGTTTTCACCGCGCGCCTGCCACCAGCGAATGGCCGTTTCTGCGCCCCCCGCAGGGTCTCCGCTATCAATACGAATCCCTGTCCAACCTGCCAGCCAATCCGGTGCACGGTCCAGAAACCCTTCGGTCCCGTAGGTATCCGGCAGGATGATCCGAAGATTGCCGTCGTGTTCCTCATGCCAATCAGACAAGACGTCATAGGGTGCGCGTGCCAAAGTCGCATCATCCTCTGCCAGTGCAGAGTAAACCATGGGAAGTTCATGCGCATTTGTGCCAATGGCTTCGACCTCGCGACGCATGGCAATCAGGCAGTTCGAAGTCCCAGTGAATTTGTCGCCTAGCCCCTCCATCATCGCCTGCACACACCAATCCTGCCATAGGAAACTGTGACGGCGGCGGGTTCCAAAATCGGCGATCGACAGGCCGTCAATCTCGCGGAGTTTTTCAATTTTTTCCCAAACCCGCGTCATGCCACGGGCGTAAAGGACCTGAAGTTCGAAACGACCCATAGGGTTCAGAACCGCACGCGAACGCAGCTCCATCAGCACTGCCAAGGCCGGGATTTCCCACAGCATGACCTCGGGCCAGCTGCCTTCAAAGGTCAGCTCGTATTGATCGCCGTGTCGTTCGAGATGGTAAGGCGGCAGGCGCAAACCTTCGAACCATTCCATGAAATCCGGTCGAAACATTTGGCGCTTGCCATAGAAGGTATTGCCACGCAGCCAGGTGCTTTCTCCGCGCGAAAGAGACAAAGACCGAATGTGATCCAGCTGCTCGCGCAGCTCACCTTCATCAATGAGGCGCGCCAGCGGCACTTTGTCCGAGCGATTGATCAATGAAAACACCACGCGCGTGTCGGGTTTGTTGCGAAACACCGACTGACACATCAGCAGCTTGTAGAAATCCGTGTCGATCAAGGACCGCACAATAGGATCGATTTTCCACTTGTGGTTATAAACGCGGGTCGCGATGTCCAAGGTCAGACCTTTCTGGCCAAATTAAAATATTGCCGAAGCTGCGCCAAAAGGCGGTTTTGGGTTACGAAGGCGCAGGCACTTTGGACTGCTCTGCTACCTGAAGCAATATCGCGACAAGTTCCCGCCGGGCAAGCGGTTTGCTCAGAAAGCCATCCATACCGGCCGCGGTGCAAGCTTTTCGGCTGTCGTCATCTACATTGGCAGTCAAGGCGGAAATATAGGGCTGCTGCGCGGCCTGCGCCCGGATATCGCGCGTCGCTTCCAATCCGTTTTTTCGTGGCATTGAGACATCCATCAGCACCAAATGTGGACGTTTCGATAGAGTTTTTGAAACGGCCTCTTCGCCATCTTCAGCAAAGATCAACTCGACCGGAAGGCCATCCAGAAATTTGGAGATGATCAGACGATTCACACGGTTATCTTCTGCGACCAGAACCCGGAGCTCCACGCCTTCAGGCAAGCTTGTCGGACCCTCCGGTTGCGGGGTGGGCACCGACTTTGGTCGCTCTTTAGTCGGGCGCAACAGAAGGTC
>SPLB01000395.1 GCA_004566265.1 Paracoccaceae bacterium
GGCCCCAACAAAAGCGCATCCTGAGCGCTAATTTGCACCGGCCAGAACCGGATTGCGCCCGCAAGGATGCCATCCGAATCGCGGGCCACCTGGCTGAGCCCCGCCACTGGCGGCACACCATCCCGCAAGCGATAAGACGACAGCGCCGTGCGCCCGGGCGCAAAGCACAGGTCATACAGTGCTTCGACCTCCCACCGGTCTTCGGGCTGTTCTGGCACAATGATAATCACAGGGTCTCAACTTCTTTGGGTCGTGCTCAAAATGGGCTGGATTTGCCCCTAACATGGGCCATAGTCTGGGGCAAACAATTGGAGTGAACATGTTCTATCGCCCCGCAGATGGCCACGGCTTGTCCCACAATCCCTTCAACGCCATCGTCGCCCCGCGCCCCATCGGCTGGATCTCATCCCGCAGTGCCGCAGGCGTTGACAATATTGCCCCTTATTCCTTCTTCAACGCTGTTGCCTATGAACCGCCGCAAGTGATGTTTGCCTCCACGTCCCAGAAGCCTGATCAAGACGGCACCAAGGACACAATGGCCAATATCCGCCACACCGGCGTCTTTTGCGTGAACATCGTGGAATATGCCATGCGCGATGCCATGAATGCCACCGCCGCAGCCCTGCCCGCCGAGGGTGATGAATTTGCCAGCGCCGGGATCAAATCCGCCAGTTGCGAAACCATCGCCTGCCCGCGCGTCGCCAACGCCCCTGCCGCGCTCGAATGCAAACTGACACAAATCGTACACTTGCCGGGCGAGACAAACCTTGTGGCCTTTGGCGAAGTGGTCGGCGTGCATCTGCGAGAAGATTGCCTGAACGAGGGTTACTTCGATGCCCGTATTTTCCAGCCGCTCGCCCGCATGGGGTACCTCGACTACGCCGTGGTTGAGGACACTTTTCCGATGCCGCGCCCGCCCGCGCCGAAATAAAACCGCCGCCTGATCGGGCCAAACACACACCGTCCTATCACAACCGATCCACCGCTATGTGAAAGACTGATATGCCGCTTCCCGACCCGAAGACCCCGTACCCGATCACCCTCCCGGACGGCACGCCGCACGAAGGCACGGTCATGCTGCGCGCGGTGGTCGAGCATCCAAATTTTCAGGTAGGCGACCACACTTATGCCTCTGATTTCGACGCGCCTGTGGATTGGGCACAGCGCCTCGCGCCTTATCTGTTTCCTTTTGCACAGGAAAAACTGATCATCGGCAAGTTTTGCCAGATTGCCCATGGGGTGCGTTTCATCACTGCCTCTGCCAATCACGCCACTGATGGGCTTAGCTGTTATCCCTTTCCGATCTTTAGCGAAGAAACCCGCGCGGGCTATCAACCCGACACCCGCGACACCGTGATCGGCAATGATGTTTGGATTGGCTATGGCGCGATGATCCTGCCCGGGGCACAGATCGGCGATGGGGCCATAATTGGCGCAGGGGCTGTGGTGCGCGGAACCGTGCCTCCCTATGGCATTGCCATTGGCAACCCGGCCAGCGTGATCCGCCACCGCTTTGATCCGGAAACCGTCGCCGCCTTGCTGCGCCTCAAGTGGTGGGATTGGCCGACCGAAACCATTCTGGCTGCGGAAGACGCAATCCTAGAAGGGGATCTGTTGGCTCTGGCAAAGTTTGCTCCTCAGCAGACATAGGTCTGGAGACCGTGCGACACGCGGCACAAAAAAGCCGCGGTCCCGACCAGGGACCGCGACATTCTAACACCCGCAGCGACGGGAACAGGCCTTAGTGACCGCCCAGGATCCCGGTGCGCACGGAATAATCCACCGCCAGCGCGTACTCCGGGTCGTCGTCACTGTCGACCATCAGATGCCCGGCTTTCGACAACAGCTCGTGACAATCACGGCTCAGATGACGCAGTTGTAGGGTCTTGCCCTCGGCTTCATATTTTGCCGCCACAGTTTCGATCGCCTGAAGGGCAGACTGGTCCACAACGCGCGATGCCGCAAAGTCAACAATCACGACGTCCGGATCGCTCGCCACATCAAACAGTTCCACAAACCCATCCGTTGAGCCAAAAAAGAGCGGGCCATGGATCTCATAAACCTTCGCGCCTTTCTCGGTGGCGCTGTCACGTGTCACCGCATGAATGCGGCGTGCATTGTTCCACGCATACGCCAAAGCCGAGACAATCACACCAACCACAACCGCAATGGCAAGGTCGGTCATCACGGTAACAACGGTCACCAGCACAATCACAAACGCATCCGTGAGCGGCACTTTGGTCATGATCTTGAAGCTGTTCCACGCAAATGTACCAATCACCACCATAAACATAACACCCACAAGCGCTGCCAGTGGGATCTGCTCGATTAGAGGCGAGGCCACGACAATGAACAACAATAGGAACAGCGCTGCTGCGATACCTGCAATACGTGTGCGCCCACCGGACTTCACATTGATCATCGACTGACCAATCATCGCACAGCCGCCCATGCCACCAAAGAAACCGGTGACAATATTTGACGCCCCCTGCGCGATGCACTCCTGGCTCGCACCGCCACGCTTGTTGGTGATCTCGCCCACAAGGTTCAGCGTCAAAAGGCTCTCAATCAGACCAATTGCCGCCAAGATCACCGCATAAGGCAGAATGATCTGCAATGTCTCAA
>SPLB01000396.1 GCA_004566265.1 Paracoccaceae bacterium
CCGGTAAAATCAGAGCCAAAGCCTGCGCCGGCTGCGGCACCCGCCGCGGTGCTGGATCCCGCCCCCTCCAGAACGCCCGGTCTTCTGGGCCGTCTGATGGGCCGCACCGCCTCGAGCGAGCCGCGTCGGGTGCTGGATGATGATATGCTGGAGAGCCTCGAGGAGATGCTGATCGCAGCGGACATGGGTGTCGATACCGCGCTGCGTGTATCTGCGAACCTTGCTGAAGGGCGCATGGGTAAGCGTGTGTCATCCCGCGAAATTCGCGAACTGCTGGCCGAGGAAATTGCCCGGATCATGGAAAATGTCGCAAAGCCCCTGCCCATCTACCCGAAGAAGCCTCAGGTCGTTCTTGTGGTCGGTGTGAATGGATCCGGCAAGACCACGACGATTGGTAAACTGGCGAGCCAGTTCCGTGCGGCAGGCAAAAAGGTGGTTATTGCGGCGGGTGATACGTTCCGCGCGGCCGCTGTGGAGCAACTGCAGGTTTGGGGTGAGCGCGCGGGCGTGCCAGTGCTGACTGCGCCGGAAGGGGCTGACCCGGCAAGCCTCGCTTTTGATGCCATGACAAAGGCCGAATCAGAAGGCGCCGACCTTTTGATGATCGACACTGCAGGCCGTCTCCAGAACCGAGCGGATTTGATGGAAGAGCTAGCTAAGATTGTTCGCGTGATCCGCAAAAAGGATGAGAGCGCGCCGCATAATACGCTTTTGGTGCTGGATGCAACCACGGGCCAGAACGCTCTGTCTCAGGTGGAAACCTTCAAGAAACTGGCCGATGTGTCGGGTCTCGTGATGACCAAGCTGGACGGCACCGCCAAGGGCGGCGTCTTGGTGGCATTAGCAGACAAATTTGCCCTTCCGATCCACGCCATTGGCGTAGGCGAGCAAATCGACGATCTGTCTCCTTTTGATCCCGAAGAGTTTGCGGCAGCCCTTACGGGGCTGGATAAAGGGTGAGCGAATGGCTCATATCACTTGAGGGAACCGAAACCGGCCATCAAGTCGCGCTGGCTCTTGCGCTGCTGGCCGCTTTTTTGCATGCGGTTTTTGGTGCGCTGCAAAAGGGGCGTCATGATCCGTGGTTAAGCCGGGGGGCGATTGATGCGTCTTACGGGCTCATGGCTGCGCCTTTCGCGCTGTTTGTGGTGCCCTGGCCCGAAGCCCATATGTGGCCCATCTTTATCGGCGTTTTTGTGATCCATGTGGCTTACAAAGTCCTGCAGGCGATGGCCTATACCAAAGGCGCGTTCACGGTCGTTTATCCGGTGGTGCGCGGCACGGGACCTTTGTTTGCGGTGATTGGCGCCTATTGGTTGTTTTCTGAGAGTTTTACGCTGCTGCAATGGGCTGGAGTCGGGGTTCTGTTAGTGGGGATTTTCGGTCTTGCGGTTTACAACTTAATCTTCCTTGAGACCGCGCGCGACACGCTGGGTCTTGCGTTGCTTCTGGCGCTGTTAACCGGGTTCTTTGTAGCGCTTTACACCACCTATGATGCCTATGGAATTCGCGCGACGGCTGACCCTTTCACATTCCTTGCGTGGTTCTTTATGATCGATGGGATTGCCATGCCGCCCTACGCGCTGTGGCGGTGGAGCCGGATGGAGAACCGACCGGCGCTGGGTCCCTTGATAAAGCGCGGCGTGATCGGCGGATTTGTCGCCTTTGCCTCTTTCGGGTCGATCATGCTGGCCACGCGCCTAGATAAGGTTGGCGAGGCGGCTGTTCTGCGCGAGACATCGACCGTGTTTGCTGCGTTGATTGGCTGGCTGGTGCTGAAAGAAACCGTAGGGCCGCGCCGGATTGCGCTGATGGCCCTGATCGCATTGGGCGCTGTGATTGTGGAAATGGGTGGGTGACTGTCGCAAGAAACAATGGGCCAACATGCCCGCAAGGAAATTCGGGCAGGGATTGCCCGCCAGGAGATGTAACAATGGCAGAAGCAAAAAAGATCAACCCCATGGTCAAAACGCTTTTGGAACTTGGACCGGTAGTCCTATTTTTTGTGGCCTACCTCAAGCTCAAGGATGAGGTGTTCCAGATCGCGGGCACCGACTATGCTGGCTTTATCGTGGTGACTGCGGCCTTTGTGCCTTTGATGGTGGCTTCAACGCTTGTGCTGTGGCGGCTGACCGGCGTCTTGTCCAAAATGCAAGTGTTGACGCTGGTGATGATTGTGCTGTTTGGCGGGCTGTCGGTTTGGTTCAATGACGAGCGCTTCTTCAAGATGAAACCGACGATGATTTATGTGATGTTCGGCAGCATTCTCGGATTCGGTCTGTTGCGTGGCGAAAGCTATCTTCGTGTGATCATGGAAGACATGATGCCCCTGCAGCCTGAGGGTTGGATGATCCTGACGCGGCGAATTTGCATTTTCTTCTTCGCGCTGGCGGCGGTAAACGAAGCGATCTGGCGGACACAGACGACCGAGACGTGGGTTTACTTCAAGACCTTTGGGCTGACTGCTGCGATGTTCGTGTTCTTCATGGCTCAGAGTAAGCTATTCACCACTTATGGTGATAAAAACGACGAAGCGGCTGGGGACCTGTAACGCCCGCTCATTTGATGCGGAGAACAACGACGTTTGTGAGAATTTAAATTCGGCGGCTAACCACAGTCTATTTGGGAATGGGGCAGGCGCCTGTGCGGCCCCTTGTACTAGGGTTTGCCAACGCCGCTGGGCATACGACACTGACGCGGGTCGTCATAATTTGGGCTATTTTTCCGTAGACCATGGGCCGCTTGTCGCCGTTCTTTGTGTGCTGCCACCCACGAGGCAGAGAGGCGCGGCCATCACATGGTCAAATCCACTGCCAAATCGGCCTGGGCGCGGGTAAGGAGCCAAGGTTCGAAAGCTGTGACGC
>SPLB01000075.1 GCA_004566265.1 Paracoccaceae bacterium
CAGCAAAACGGATCGGGGTCAATGCGGGCATTTCAGTCTCCTGTACACTCTCCATACGCAACACAGCGCGCTTGAGTCCTCTCAGTCCTAGCCCGGCGCGAACCCGATTGCCAGAGCCAGCTTCCCAATCCGGTCAAAGACCACAAGAAGGCAGTTTTCCCTGCCCATCAAATCCATTAAGGTCCGCGGATGACGGCGCATAGGCGCCACCGGGTAGGTCGCGGTTGGACACTCGAGATTTGTTGGTCCGCATCAAGAAACAACAAGGGACAGTCCTGTGAAGCTCGATCTTTACTATGCGCGACAGTTTTTAACTTGGTTCGTAATCATCAGCGGTTTGCTGATGACACTGGTGCTTTTGATCGACTTTAGCGAACAGCTGCGCCGTTTTGACGACGTCGAGCTGAGCGTGATGCAGTATTTAGCGCTGGCATTTTTAAAATCCCCGGCCGCGTTTTATACGTTTCTGCCACTGATTATGATCCTCACCACCATTGTGCTCTTTATCGGCCTGGCCCGCAGCAGCGAATTGGTGGTGACCCGCGCACTTGGCCGATCGGGACTTCGCGCCTTAGTTCCGCCGATCGTGATGGCGCTATTGATCGGTGGTCTGGCCGTTGGCCTGTTAAACCCGATCGTGGCGGCCACTTCGAACCGTTACAAGACCCTATCGGAACAATACCGCAACGCCGACACGGCCGCCGTCTCTTTCACCGGGGAAGGACTTTGGTTGCGTCAAGGGGGCAGCACAGGTCAGTCGGTCATCCGTGCCGGCACCTACAGTGGCGATGCAGATATGCTGCTTCTGTTTGACGTTTCAATCTTGGCGTATGACGCCGCAGGCGCGCCTTACAGCCTAACCTTTGCGTCCCAGGCACGTTTGGGGGACGGGGACTGGTTGCTGAAGAATGCAAAGGTCTGGCCGCTGGCTCCCGGTCTTAACCCCGAACTTCGCGCAAGTGAAAAGGACGAGCTTCGGATTCCAACAACCCTTACAAACGAACAGATCCGCGAAACACTGGGGCGATCTGATGGCATTTCTGTTTATGATCTGCCAAAGACGATTGCGGCCTTGCAGCAGGCCGGGTTTTCGTCCACGCGCTTTCGGGTCTTGCTGCAGGTCGAAATGGCGCGCCCCTTGTTGTTGGTCGCTATGGTCATGGTCGGGGCGGCCTTTACAATGCGTCACGCCCGTCTGGGCGGAACCGGTCTTGCGGTTTTGGCCTCCATGCTTCTTGGCTTTGGTCTTTACTTTGTTCACAGTTTCGCTCAGATCCTTGGAGAAAACGGGCAAATCCCCGTGGCCCTCGCGGCCTGGGCACCGCCGGTTTCGTCAATATTGCTGACCATGGGGCTCTTGCTTCATGCCGAGGACGGTTAAGAAAACGACATGCGCCTGATTCCACGACTTCCCATCGTTGCGCCAGTCCTGGCGCTCATGCTGCAATCTGCCCCCTCGGTTACCGCCCAAACCCAGGCACCCTTGCCTCAAGGTGCGCCTCCCCTTCCTCAAACTTCCCTCCAACCTGCATCATTGGTCGCCGACAAAATTTTTGTTTCGCCGGAGCGGGATCTAATTGCAGAAGGCAATGTTGAAGCTTTTTATGGAAACACAACACTGCAAGCCCGGCGACTTGCCTTCGATAGAAACACAGGACGTCTGCGTATTGAGGGTCCGATTCGCATCAATGACGGCACCAGCACAACAATCCTCGCCAACTCTGCCGAGATAGACAAGGATCTGCACAATGGCATTCTACGGGGTGCCTATATGGT
Organism: Paracoccaceae bacterium; assembly: GCA_004566265.1. Classification (GTDB taxonomy): domain Bacteria; phylum Pseudomonadota; class Alphaproteobacteria; order Rhodobacterales; family Rhodobacteraceae; genus Epibacterium. Next base: position 1,777 of record SPLB01000075.1, read on the forward strand.
CTTTGATCAGCAAGTGCAGTTGGCATCCTTGCAAATGAACCGAGTCGAAGGTCGTTACACGCAGCTCTACAAATCGACACTTACGTCCTGTGACGTCTGCGCGGATGGCCGCGTCCCGATATGGTCCATCCGCGCCCAACGCATCACACATGATAACCAGGACAAACAGCTTTATCTGGAAAACGCGCAGTTGCGCCTATTCGATGCGCCTGTCTTTTACTTCCCGGCTCTGCGGTTTCCTGACCCGACACTGGACAGGGCAACAGGTTTTTTGGTCCCACGGTGGTCCTCCAGCACGCATTTCGGGATTGGGTTAAAAGTCCCCTATTTCGTGAAGATGGGCGATCATCGTGACGTGACCATCACCCCCTTTTTGGCCGAAAAATCCACAGCGCTCCACCTTAGGTATCGCCAAGCTTTCCACAATGGCCAGATCGAAATCTTAACCGGTATTGCAAAAGACGAACTTAGCACCGACTCAGACCGCGGCTATGTTTTGGCCAATGGCCAATTTGATCTACGCCGCGGATACGATCTGCGATTTAATATCCAAAGCGTCTCGGACAATGACTTTCTGGCCGACTATGACATCTCAGGCGCAGACCGTTTGCGCTCCGAACTGACGATTATCAAGGCGCGTCGCGACAAGCTTTTGCGAGCAGGGCTAGTCCGCTTTAACTCTTTGCGAGATGGGGAACCGCAGAAATTTGTCCCAACAGACATTATTGCTGCAACCTATGAGGAAAGGTTCTTTCCAAAAACGGTCGGAGGCGAGGGTCGCATCGGCCTCGATATTTTGAATTTCAACAGATCCTCCGGACTTCCAGCGACGGCAAGTGAGGCCAACGGCCGCGACATGAGCCGGATTTCGGCTGATGCAGACTGGCGCCGCCAGTGGCGGTTGCCATATGGCATTTTGGCCGAAGGCAAAATTGGGGTTGGTATCGACAGAGTCGGGCTCACCGATGATGCCGTATTTCGTGACAGCGCAACACTCGTGACCCCACGCACTGCGCTGAGCCTGCGCCTGCCCCTGCAGCGAACCTCCGCCTCGGGTGACCAACAGTTGCTGGAGCCTCTGGTACAAATCGGCTGGACAAACGTCAGCGGTGGCACGATCCCGAATGAAGCATCAAACATCTCGGAATTTGATCAGGGCAACCTTTTGTCGCTGTCCCGTTTCCCAGAAGACGATGCGCGCGAAGACGGTTTGTCTGTCGTCTACGGGCTTCACTGGCAGCACCTCGACACTGACGGTTGGCAATTGGGGATTACCGCCGGTCAAATCTGGCGCGAAGATCCAGATTCCCGTTTCAGCGACACCTCCGGGCTGGACGGGTCAACCTCTGACCTCTTGATTGCCACACAACTTCAGTTTCGCGACGAGTTGACAATCACCGCACGCGGTTTGTGGGACAAGGCCCTTGATGTCTCCAAGGCCGAAGTGCGCGGCGACTGGCGCCACGATAACTATGCGCTGACGGGCAGCTATTTGTGGCTTCAGCAAGACGCCGACGAGAACCGTAGCGATGAAACCAACGAACTTTGGTTGGATGGGTCTTATGACCTCAACGGCAATTGGACAGCAGCGGCAAATGTGCGCTACAACATTGCCGATGACCGCACCACGCGTGCAGGACTTGCCCTGACCTACCAGAATGAATGCGTCACCCTAAACCTGTCGCTGAACCGGCGCTTTACCTCTACAGAAAGTGTTGAGCCGACAACCAAATTCGGATTTACACTGTCCCTAAACGGGTTTTCCGTAAAATCCGGCAACAGAACTTATAGGCGATCATGCAGCATAACTTGAGTTTTCGCACCAGCTTTCCAAGGCCCCGTCTTGTCGGTCCTACCCTGCGCCGCAGCGCCCTTATTCTGGGGCTGGCCCTCGCAGCTGCCCCTTTGCCTTTTTTGCCAACAGGTCTGGGGCTACAAGCCATGGCACAGGGGCTGTTTTCCCCCGCCATTACGGTGGATGACGACGTTGTCACGCGATACGAACTGGAACAGCGCGCCCGGTTTCTAGAGGTCACAGGCAGTGCCCCGGATCCTGCGAAACAGGCACGTGACGAACTCATCCTAGACGCCTTGCGCCGCCAAGCGCTGAGCGAAGTGGGTCTCAAGCCCACTGAGGAAGAAATTTCCGACGGCATGAGCCAACTGGCCAAACGGGCAAATCTGTCTCTGGAGGACTTTCTGACAGGCCTCAAGCAAGCCGGCGTGGACGCACAGACCCTGCGCGACTACACTGCCATCAACCTGGCCTGGCGGAACTATGTTGCCGGGCGTTTCCTAAGCGAGGCGCGCCCAACCGACGAAGAAATTGACCGCGCTTTGGGCCGGTCTCAGGTTGGCAGTGTTCAAGTCCTTCTGGCCGAGGTGATTTTACCGATCACACCAGAAACGGCACCTCAGATCGAAGAGCTTGCGCTGCAGATTGCCGAAATAGATAACCCAACCACATTTGCGGCAACCGCCGGTCAGTTTTCTGCCGCTGAAAGCCGCACCAACGGTGGGCGCCTGCCTTGGATGCCGATCACCCGTCTGCCGCGTCCACTGCAGGCCCTTGTGCTGGATATGGAAGTCAATGAGGTCACCGACCCTGTGCCGCTTCAGGGCGCACTGGCCTTGTTTCAGTTCCGTGGCCTGCGCGAGGTGACAGGGCGTGAACCGACCTATGCCGCGATCGAATACATGCGGTATCTCATCCCCGGTGGTCACAGCGCCGCTGCCAAAGCCGAAGCAAAATCTGTCCTGGCGCGTGCTGATACATGTGACGACTTCTATGGCATTGCCATAGATCAAGATCCTGCCCGCCTCGAGCGCATCACGTTGCCGCCATCGGAGCTGCCGCGTGATGTGGCGATTGAGCTGGCAAAGCTCGACAGGAACGAGACCTCTATCGCGCTGACCCGAAACGAGGGCGAGAACCTGATGGTGCTTATGCTGTGTGGTCGCACAGCTGAAATTTCTGCTGACGAAGATGACATCCGCATCACAGTCGCCAATGCCCTGACGCAACAGCGCCTGTCGGAGCTTGCTGACAGTTTCCTGGAAAAACAAAAGGCCAACGCGCGGATCGAGTTCAAATGACCCGTCCGCAGGGCGTAATTGCCCTTTCCTGCGGGGAGCCTGGCGGCATTGGACCTGAGATCTCCGTTAAAGCCTGGGAGGCGCTGCGCAGCACTTGCCCCCTGGTGTGGCTCGGGGATCCTCGCGCCCTACCAGAGGGGACAAAGTGGGCCGCTGTAGACACAGCTGCAGAAGCCCGTGATTGTGTGGAAGACGCATTTCCAGTGATGGAGATTCCCTTTGCCGGTGACATGACCCCTGGTCAAGCCGATCCGCGCAATGCAGCAGGCGTTATCCAAGCCATCGAAACAGGTGTTTCGCTTGTCCAATCTGGTCATGCCACAGCCCTGTGTACCGCCCCGATTAACAAAAAAGCGTTGATAGACGGCGCCGATTTTGCCTATCCAGGTCACACGGAATTCCTCGCAGCGCTTGGCGGCAAAGAGCGCGTGGTCATGATGCTGGCATCCGAACGCCTGCGCGTGGTTCCGGCAACAATCCACATTGCGCTTGCAGATGTTCCCAGCGTTCTGACACCCGAGCTGCTGCGCGAAACCATCGAAATCACCGCTGCGGGGCTGACAAACCAATTTGGTATCCCGCAACCGCGCATTGCCATTGCCGGCCTGAACCCTCATGCAGGTGAAGGCGGCGCTATGGGCAAGGAGGAGCTCGCCTGGATCAATGATCTGGTGGCGCAACTGCAGAGAGATGGTTTTGCACTGTCGGGGCCGCACCCAGCAGACACACTGTTCCACGCCGCCGCGCGCGCAAACTACGACGCCGCCATTGCGATGTATCATGATCAGGCGCTGATCCCGATCAAAACACTGGATTTCGACCAAGGCGTGAATGTTACGCTGGGCTTGCCATTTATTCGCACGTCACCGGATCATGGCACGGCCTTTGACATCGCAGGCAAGAATATTGCCAACCCCGACAGTCTGATCGCAGCCCTCAGCATTGCGCGGTCAATGTCTCACTCCACAGAAAATTCCGCCGAAACATCTGTTGGTTAAAAGCACTCCGGGCTGACTGCCCCGCACGCGCAGAAGCGCTGCGCCCCTTTTCCCTTTCCAGATCACGCACATCGGCCTATGAAGCCCGTTATGAGTGCCATCGACAATCTCCCCCCGCTGCGCGAAGTGATCGCGACCCACCAGCTGTCGGCCAAGAAATCCTTGGGCCAGAATTTCTTGCTGGATCTGAATTTAACCGCAAAAATTGCGCGTCAGGCCGGAGATCTGACAGAATGCGACATATTGGAAATCGGCCCCGGCCCCGGTGGATTGACCCGAGGTTTGTTGTCCGAAGG
>SPLB01000076.1 GCA_004566265.1 Paracoccaceae bacterium
GCGCCGGTGCTGTCGACCACAACGCCGCCTGCATTGTCCACGGTCACGCCGGGCAGGGCCGACGGCACAGAGCCGGACGCAATGATTATGTTTTTGGTCTCGTGAACGTCGTCGCCGACTTTGACCTTGCCCGCCGCAGGGATCGACGCCCAGCCCTTGAGCCAGTCGATCTTGTTCTTCTTCATCAGGAACTCAACACCGCCGGTGTTCTGGCCGATGACCTCGTCCTTATAAGCTTTCATCTGGTCCCAATCGACCGATGGGGATTTGCCCTTGAGGCCCATATTGGCAAAGTTGTGTTCTGCTTCGTGCAGCTGGTGGGTGGCGTGCAGCAGCGCTTTGGAGGGGATACAGCCGACGTTCAGGCAGGTCCCGCCGAGGGTTTCGCGGCCCTCTACGATGGCGGTTTTCAGGCCCAGCTGGGCGCAGCGGATGGCCGACACATAGCCGCCGGGGCCCGCGCCGATTACGATGACGTCATAGGATGCCATTTTGATGTGCTCCTTGATTGTTGAGCGGGGAGGGGGCGCTGCCCCCGGCCCTTGTCAGGGCCTCCCCCGGGATATTTGGGAAAAGATGAAAGAAAGGGGTTATGCATCCGGTTCAGGCTCGATGGCGATGTCCTCAAAGCGATTGGTCGCAACCAAGACTGGTACGACGAAAACGCACACCAAGATCAAGCCGCCTAGCAGATTTGGCTTTTTGGTGTTCGTTTCGTTGTCCGGCACTCTTGGCAACGTACAGCATCGATTTTGTTCCAACCGCGATAGGGATTTGTTCGGCACATTAAACCCACCGGCTGGACGGCATCGCAGTGTTGGCACCGAAGATTGGCAATGCGTGAAAGTAGCAAAGGGCGTTCGCCTCGTCTCAGTCGCTTGATGCGGAGAGGGGAATGAGGCGAACGCATGGTCAGGAGCCCTGATTACAGATCCATCAGCAGACGGCGCGGATCTTCGAGGGCTTCTTTGACGCGGACCAGGAAGGTCACAGCACCTTTGCCGTCGACGATACGGTGGTCATAGGAGAGCGCCAGATACATCATCGGGCGGATCTTGATCTCGCCATTGATGACCATCGGGCGATCCTGGATTTTGTGCATGCCGAGGATACCGGACTGCGGGGGGTTCAGGATCGGTGAGGACATCAGGGAGCCGTAGACACCACCGTTGGAGATGGTGAAGGTGCCGCCTTGCATTTCTGCCATGGACAGTTTGCCGTCGCGCGCGCGTTTGCCTTTTTCGGCAATCGCCTTTTCGATGTCGGCAAAGCCCATGCTGTCTGCGTCACGGATGACCGGAACAACCAGACCAGTGGGGGTGCCCGCCGCAATGCCCATGTGGACATAGTTTTTGTAGACGATGTCGGTGCCGTCGATCTCGGCGTTGACTTCCGGTACTTCTTTCAGCGCGTGGCAGCAGGCCTTGGTGAAGAAGGACATAAAGCCCAGACGTGCACCGTGCTTTTTCTCGAACTGGTCTTTGTACTGCTTGCGCAGGGCCATCACCTCGGTCATGTCCACCTCGTTGTAGGTGGTCAGCATGGCGGCGGTGTTCTGGCTGTCTTTCAGGCGCTTGGCGATGGTCTGGCGCAGGCGGGTCATCTTGACGCGCTCTTCGCGTGCGGCATCGTCAGCAGCTACCGGGCCACGCGCGGCAACGGGGGGGGCCGCCGGGGCCGGTGCGGATTTCGCTGCGGCGATTGCAGCAGAGACGTCTTCTTTCATGATGCGACCGTCGCGGCCGGTGCCTTGCACATTGGCGGCAGACAGACCGGCCTCAGCCATCGCTTTTTCTGCAGAAGGTGCATTGGCGATGTCCTTGGTGGCAGCGGCCGGAGCAGCAGCAGCGGCTGGCGCAGCCGCCGGGGCCGCTGCAACCGCAGCGCCTGCGCCAGCGATCACGCCCAGTTTTGCGGTTGCATCAACGGTGCTGCCTTCCGGCGCATTGATTTCGGTCAGAACGCCGGCCGCCGGTGCGGGCACTTCAACAGAAACCTTATCGGTTTCCAGCTCGCACAGCATTTCGTCTTGCGCCACAGAGTCGCCGACCTTTTTAAACCATGTGGACACGGTCGCCTCGGTCACGGATTCGCCCAAGGTCGGAACCATAACATCGGTTGCTCCAGCGGCTGGCGCCGGTGCCGCCGGTGCGGCCGCGGCGCCAGCCTCGGTGATCATTGCGAGGAGGGCATCCACACCCACGGTATCGCCTTCGTTTGCAACGATTTCGCCCAGAACGCCGCCAGCTGGGGCAGGGACCTCAACAGTCACTTTGTCGGTTTCCAGCTCGCACAGCATCTCGTCAGCCGCGACGGCATCGCCGGGCTTTTTGAACCAGGTCGCAACCGTCGCTTCGGTCACGGATTCGCCCAGGGTGGGCACGCGCACTTCGGTGGTCATATCTCTGTCTTCCTCAGATGCTCAGCGCTTCGTTCACAAGCGCCGCTTGTTGGGCTTTATGTTGAGCGGCCAGGCCGGTTGCAGGCGAGGCCGAGGTGGCACGGCCGACATAGGTCGGACGGGTGTTTTTGGCTTTGATGCGGGTCAGGACCCATTCAATATTGGGTTCGATGAAGGACCAGGCGCCCTGGTTCTTCGGCTCTTCCTGACACCAGACCATGTCGGCGTTCTTGAAGCGCTCCAGTTCTTTTACCAGCGAAATCGCCGGGAAGGGGTAATACTGTTCAATGCGCAGCAGGTAGACATCGTCAATGCCACGCGCGTCCCGCTCTTCCAAAAGGTCGAAGTAGACCTTCCCGGAACACATGACGACGCGCTTGATCTTGTCGTCGGACACCAGCTGGGTGTCAGAGTTGCCGTGTTGCGCATCATCCCACAGCACGCGGTGAAAGCTTGAACCGGTGGTGAATTCTTCGGCCTTGCTGACGGCCAGCTTGTGGCGCAGCAGGGATTTCGGGGTCACCAGGATCAGCGGCTTGCGGAAGGTGCGGTGCAGCTGACGGCGCAGAATGTGGAAGTAGTTCGCAGGCGTTGTGCAGTTCGCCACGATCCAGTTGTCCTGACCACACATCTGCAGGAAGCGTTCCAGGCGCGCAGAAGAGTGCTCCGGGCCCTGGCCCTCAAAGCCATGCGGCAACAGGGTGACCAGACCGGACATCCGCAGCCATTTGCTTTCGCCCGAGGAAATGAACTGGTCGAACATAATCTGCGCGCCGTTGGCAAAGTCACCGAACTGGGCTTCCCATAGGGTCAGCGCATTGGGTTCCGCCAGGGAGTAGCCATATTCAAACCCCAGAACCGCATATTCCGACAGGGCAGAGTCGATGACTTCATAGTTGGCCTGGCCCGCGCGAATGTGGTTCAGCGGGTAGTAGCGCTCTTCTGTGTCCTGATTCACAATGCCAGAATGGCGCTGCGAGAAGGTGCCGCGGGTGGCATCCTGACCGGCCAGACGTACCGGGTAGCCCTCGGTCATCAGGGAGCCAAACGCCAGCGCCTCGCCGGTGGCCCAGTCAAAGCCTTCTCCCGTTTCAAACATCTTCGCACGGGTCTGCAGAAAGCGGCCCACGGTCTTATGCACCGGGTAGCCTGCGGGCAGAGTGGTCAGACCTTTGCCGATCTCTTCCAGCGTCTCCGGTTTGATCGCGGTTGCACCACGCTGGTAGTTCGCATCCTGTTTGTCGAGGTGCGACCAGCGGCCGTCCAGCCAGTCGGCTTTGTTCGGCTTAAAGTTTTTACCGGCCTCGAACTCTTCATTCAGGTGCGCCTGGAACGCCGCCTTCATGTCTTCGATCTCGCCCTCGGGGATCAGGCCGTCCTTGACCAGACGCTCGGTGTACAAAGACAGGGTGGTCTTGTGACCCTTGATCTTCTTGTACATGAGCGGGTTGGTGAACATCGGCTCGTCGCCTTCGTTGTGACCAAACCGGCGGTAGCAGAACATGTCGATCACAACATCTTTGTGGAACTTCTGACGGTATTCGATCGCAACCTTGGCGGCGTGCACAACTGCTTCGGGATCGTCGCCATTCACATGGAAAATAGGCGCTTCGACAACCAATGCGTTATCGGTCGGGTACGGCGAAGAGCGCGAGAAATGCGGCGCCGTGGTGAAACCGATTTGGTTGTTCACGACGATGTGGATGGTGCCGCCCGTCTTGTGGCCGCGGAGGCCGGAAAGTGCGAAGCATTCTGCCACAACACCCTGGCCTGCAAAGGCCGCATCCCCGTGAAGTAGGATCGGGAGCACTGTTTTTCGCTCTGTGCGGTCCGCTTTTTGGTCCTGCTTGGCCCGGGCTTTGCCGAGAACAACGGGGTTTACCGCTTCAAGATGCGAAGGGTTGGCGGTCAGCGACAAGTGAACCTTGTTGCCGTCAAACTCTCGGTCCGAAGACGCGCCTAGGTGGTATTTCACATCGCCAGAGCCATCAACGTCTTCGGGCTTGAAAGATCCCCCCTGGAATTCATTGAAGATTGCGCGATATGGCTTGCGCATAACATTCGCCAGAACCGACAAGCGGCCCCGGTGCGGCATGCCGATGATGATCTCTTCAACGCCCAGACTGCCGCCGCGCTTGATGATCTGCTCCATCGCCGGAATCA
>SPLB01000077.1 GCA_004566265.1 Paracoccaceae bacterium
GCGGCTTGGAGACCTCCAGCCCCTTAAGCTACCGCCCCCTTGAGTGCGTGAAAGTGACATTGGCTGCCCCCGCAAACAGGGGGGCACTCCCGCCCCCGCAGGTGCCCCGGCGACGCCGGAGACACCTTGACGGCGTTGGGCCAAGCGCCGCTGACGCGGCGCGGTTGCGGCATTACATTAGCGTGGCGAACCGCTTCGCCAGCGTTTGCGCTTCCTCCGCCAGCCCAAAAGGCGCATTGACCACAAACATGCCAGATCCCACCATCCGGTGCCCCTCACGCGCAGCGGGGAAGCGCACCTCGTGGCGCTCTGCACCCGCAAGGTTTTGCGCCTCAAGTGCTGCGATCATGGGGGCATGCGCGCCATTGGTCAGGATCGGATACCAGAGCGCAATAACACCCACGTTCCATTTCTTGTGGATGCGCCCAACGACCTTGGGGATCTTGGCATAGTCGTCTTTAACCTCATAAGACGGATCAATCAGCAAAAGCCCCCGGCGGGGGGTCGGCGGCGCCAGCGACAGGGCCAGCTCAAACCCATCCTGCTGATAAATGCGCGCGCCCCGGCCCTTTGGCAGCGTCTGCATGGCCTCGCGCAGGGCCGCGTTTTCGCGCGGGTGCAGCTCGGCCAGATGCAGTGAATCGCACGCCCGCAGCATTTCAGCGGCCAGCAGCGGCGACCCCGCGTAGGCTGCATCCCCATGGCGCAGGCGCATCGATGCCACCACCTTGGCATAGGGGTGGTCGTCTGCAAACCAATCCGCCACCGCCTCAATCCCGGATGCCGCCTCCCTGGTTTTCACCGCCTCCGGTGACGCAAGGTCATAAAGGGCGCGCCCGGCGTGGGTCTCCAGATAACTGAGCGGTTTGTCTTTGCGCGTCAGATAGGCCAGCACCCAAGCCAGAAGCGCATGTTTTTGCACATCGGCCAAGTTGCCTGCATGAAAGATATGTTGATAAGACAGCATGCGCCCTCCTTAGCGGGTTTGTGGCGCGCAGGAAACGGTCAATCCGGGCGCAGATCTTTGTCCGAATCGGCAAGAGTCTGCCCAAAACCTGCACACCTGCCCGCGATCGGCGCGGCAAAAGGCAAAGATGCCACGCAATCCGCCCTTTCGCGCCATCCCATGGCTGCTTATAAGGTCTTTACCCGATGGCTCATTTTGAAGAGTCGCATCAGCCCATAAGGCAGTTCTGACAGGATCCTTTATACATGTCGCTTTTCGGAAATATTGGCAGTCTGTTCACTTCGGACATGGCCATTGATCTCGGTACCGCAAACACGCTGGTTTACGTCAAAGGTCGCGGCGTCATTCTGTCTGAGCCTTCCGTGGTGGCCTATCACGTCAAAGATGGCGTGAAAAAAGTGCTCGCCGTGGGCGAAGACGCAAAACTGATGCTGGGTCGGACGCCGGGATCTATCGAGGCGATCCGCCCGATGCGCGAAGGCGTGATTGCCGATTTCGACACCGCCGAAGAGATGATCAAGCATTTCATCCGCAAAGTGCACAAACGCTCGACCTTCTCCAAACCCAAGGTCATTGTCTGCGTGCCGCATGGGGCCACCCCTGTTGAGAAACGCGCGATCCGGTCGTCGGTCCTGGCCGCAGGCGCGCGCCGCGCCGGTCTGATCGCCGAACCGATTGCCGCCGCGATTGGCGCGGGAATGCCGATCACCGACCCGACCGGCAACATGGTTGTCGACATTGGCGGCGGCACCACTGAAGTCGCGGTTCTGTCGCTCGGCGATATCGTGTACGCCCGCTCGGTGCGCGTCGGGGGTGACCGCATGGACGAGGCGATTATTTCCTACCTCCGCCGCCAGCAGAACCTGTTGATTGGTGAAGCCACATCCGAACGCATCAAGACCTCTATCGGCACCGCACGCATGCCCGATGATGGCCGGGGACAGTCTATGCAGATCCGAGGCCGTGATCTGCTCAATGGCGTGCCGAAAGAAATCGAAATTTCGCAAGCCCAAGTTGCCGAAGCCTTGACCGAACCGGTGCAACAGATCTGCGAGGCGGTGATGACCGCGCTGGAGACCACGCCGCCAGATTTGGCGGCAGATATTGTCGACCGGGGCGTTATGCTGACCGGCGGAGGCGCGCTGCTCGGTGATCTGGATCTGGCGTTGCGCGAACAGACCGGCCTTGCTGTCTCCATCGCGGATGAGAGCCTAAATTGTGTGGCGCTTGGCACCGGCAAGGCGCTGGAGTTCGAGAAGAAACTGGCACACGCCATCGACTACGAAAGCTGATGAATCCAACCCTGCGCTGTGCGGGGCTTTGGTTCAGGAAAGGACGCCTTGGCCAAGGAGCGTGACGACTATTCCGGTCCGCTAAAGCGCCTGCTGCTGGCGGTGCTGGTGATTTGCCTTTCCGGCGTGTTTCTCGTTTGGCGCATAGACAATCCGCGCGTTGAACGGTTCCGCGCGCAGGTTCTCGACCGCATGGTGCCGCCGATGCAATGGGCCATGGTCCCAGTCAATGGCGCCCTCAACCTGATCCGCGATTTCCAAAGCTACCATGCGCTGGCGGAACAAAACCGCGAGCTGCGCAGCGAGCTGCGCCAGATGCGTGCCTGGAAAGAGGCGGCGCTGCAGCTGGAACAGGAAAACGCCCGTCTGCTGGATCTCAACAATGTGCGCCTTGACCCTAAGCCCACCTTTGTAACCGGCGTGGTCATGGCCGACAGTGGCTCTCCGTTTCGGCAATCCGTGTTGCTGAATGTCGGCGCGCAGGATGGCATTCAGGACGGCTGGGCGGCGATGGACGGTATTGGTCTTGTGGGTCGCATTGCCGGCACCGGACGCACCACGGCGCGCGTGATCCTGCTGACGGATGCAGCCAGCACCGTGCCTGCGACGATCCAGCCCTCGGGCCAGACCACGCTGGTCAGCGGCGACAATTCTGCTGCACCAACGCTGGAATTTGTCGAAAACCCAGAACTGGTGCGCCCAGGCGACCGGGTGATTACCTCGGGTGATGGGTCGGTTTTTCCGGCAGATCTTCTGATCGGCCAGGTTGCCGAAGACCGCAACGGCCGCCTGCGGGTGCGCCTGTCGGCCGACTACGAACGTCTCGAGTTTCTACGTGTGCTGCGTCACCAGGGCACCGAAAGCATCGATGATCCCGGCCAGCTGATCGCACCGTTTTCCAATGGGCTGAGCCCGCGCCTGCGCCCCGCCACACGGCCCGAACGCGTCCTGCGCGGTCGCGACCTGCCAGCCCGCAGCACCTCCGGCACGGCGGGGAGTGGCGACAATGGCTAAGACCACGCCGATGGCAATATGGCTTATGCGGCTGGGGTTTGTGGGCGTTGCGCTCTTGATCATGTTCTTTCACCTCTTGCCGCTGAACACCCTGCCGGTGCGCTGGCCGCCGCCGGATTTCCTAGCCGCGCTCTGCTTTGTCTGGGCCCTGCGCCGCCCGGAATTTGTGCCTGCCCTCCTGATTGCCCTGGTTATGCTGCTGGGCGATCTGCTGTTGCAACGCCCCCCCGGCCTCTGGGCGCTTCTGGTGCTTTTGGCCTGCGAATTCCTGAAGGTGCGGATGCCGCCGCAGCATGAAACACCGTTCTTGGGCGAATGGACCACCGTGGCCATCACCCTGACCATCCTTACCCTGATGAACCGCATGCTCCTTGGGGTCTTGGGGGTTGAGCAGGCCACCCTTGCGCCCGTCTTGGTCCAAGGTATCATGACCCTGATCGCCTATCCTTTTGTTGTCCTCATCAGCCAGAGCCTTTTGGGTGTGCGCCGTCTGACGCCCGCCGAGATCGAGGCCATGGGAGCCCACCGTTGAAGCGCAGTCCAAAAGAGCTTGACGCCACCCACCGCACGCTGACCCGCCGCACGCTGTTTTTGGGTGGGCTGCAGCTGGCCTTTGCTGGCGGTCTGGCAGCAAGGATGCGCTATCTGCAGGTGGATCAAGCCGATGAATACCGCCTTCTGGCTGAAGAAAACCGCATTAACTTTGAACTTCTGCCCCCCACGCGGGGCCGGATCTTTGACCGCAATGGCGTCACCATTGCGCAGAACTCGCCTTCTTACCGGATTGTAATCGTCCCAGAGAACACAGGCGATATTGAGGCCTCAATTGCCAATCTGCGCGCGGTGATCACGATCTCGGATGAAGACGTCGAAAAGGCTCTTAAGGACATTAAAAACTCCAAACGCTTCCACCGTGTGACACTCTCGGATCAGGTGACCTGGGAAGACGTCGCGCGGGTTGCCGCCAATGCCCCGGCGCTCCCCGGTATTGCGCCCGAAGTCGGCCTGACCCGCGTATATCCCCAGAAGGAAGACTTCGCCCATGTGGTCGGCTATGTGGGTCCGGTATCAGATTATGATCTGTCCAAGATGGACCAGCCCGACCCGATCCTGCTGACCCCGCGCTTTCAGTTCGGAAAAGTGGGGCTTGAATCAAAACGCGAAGAAGCCCTGCGCGGCAAGGCAGGCACCAAACAGGTAGAGGTGAACGCCTTTGGCCGGGTGATGCGCGAGCTGGGCCGTCAGGAAGGCGAGGCGGGCGCAGACCTGCAACTGACCCTAGATGCGGAATTGCAATCCTATGTGCAGGCGCGCCTTGGCGAAGAAAGTGCTGCGGTCGTGGTCATCGACGTGGAAAATGGCGACCTCCGCGCCATTGCCTCAGCCCCCAGTTTTGACCCAAACCTCTTTGTGCGCGGTATTTCCGTTGGCGACTACAGCGCGCTGACCAGTAACGCCTACCGCCCGCTGTCCAATAAAACCGTACAGGGCACCTACCCGCCGGGCTCGACCTTCAAAATGGTCACTGCTCTGGCAGGGCTGCATGACGGGGTCGTGGGGTTTGAGGATACCACCTATTGCCCCGGCCATATGGAGGTCGGCGGTCGGCGGTTCCACTGCTGGAAACAGGCTGGCCACGGTCATATGAATCTCGAAGACAGCCTGAAACACTCCTGCGACGTCTATTACTACGACCTCGCGGTGAAGGTCGGTATCGACAAAATTTCCGAAATGGCCAAACGGCTGGGCCTTGGCATTCGCCACGACCTGCCCATGTCGGCCGTGGCCAAAGGTCTGGCCCCCAACCGGGCGTGGAAAGACAAAAGCTATGGTCAGGACTGGTTGATCGGCGATACGGTGAACGCCTCAATCGGTCAGGGTTACATGCTGGCATCGCCCCTGCAACTGGCCGTGATGAGCGCGCGACTGGCCACGGGCCGATCCGTAACCCCGCGCCTGATCAAATCCATAGATGGTATCGAAGAGCCCAGCGGCGCAGGCGAGGACATGGGCCTGAACCCCACCCATCTGCGCGCAGTGCAAAAGGCGATGTACTCAGTGTCCAACGACCGGCGCGGCACCGCCTATCGCTCCCGCATTATTGCCGATGGCATGCGGATGGCGGGAAAAACCGGCACCTCTCAGGTCAGAAACATTACCGCTGCTGAACGCGCCGCCGGCGTGGTCCGCAATGAAGACCTGCCATGGGAACGCCGTGACCACGCGCTGTTTGTGGCCTTTGCGCCCTATGACAATCCGAAATACGCAGTCTCTGTTGTGGTGGAACATGGCGGCGGCGGTTCTAAGGCCGCAGCACCGATTGGCCGCGACGTGATGCTGCAAGCACTGTATGAGGGCGCGCCGCCCCTGTCCGCCTATCCCAAAAGCCAGCGCACCGCGATCCAGGAACAGCAGGAACGGCTGGAGACCGAACGCCTCAAACGTGGCGCGGCAGAGGGAAGCGATCAGGCATGAGTTACCTTGAGCGCAATGCGCAGACCGCCCCCACCGGCCTGCGCAAGATCTTGTATCTGAACTGGCCGCTGCTGTTGCTGATTTCTGCGGCCGCCAGCGTCGGGTTCCTGATGCTTTATTCTGTGTCGGGCGGCGATATGTCCCGCTGGATGGAGCCACAGTTCAAGCGCTTCCTGATTGGGCTTGGGGTGATGCTGGTTGTGGCCATGATCCCCATCTGGTTCTGGCGCAATGTCTCCGCACTCGCCTATCTGGCGGCCTTTGGCCTGCTGATCGCGGTCGAACTGTTTGGAACTGTTGGCAAGGGCGCGCAGCGTTGGATCGACCTTGGATTTATGCAGCTGCAACCGTCCGAGCTGATGAAAGTCACCCTTGTCATGCTGCTGGCCGCCTATTACGACTGGCTGCCCAAATCGAAGACCTCGCGCCCCCTCTGGGTGATCTTGCCGGTGCTTATCATTGTCGCCCCGACCCTGTTGGTGCTGAACCAACCCGATCTTGGTACTTCGATCCTGCTCTTGGCCGCAGGGGGGCTGGTGATGTTTCTGGCCGGCGTTCACTGGGGGTATTTCGCCTTTGTGATCGCGTCGGTTGCGGGGCTGGTGGGTGCGGTGTTTGAAAGCCGGGGCACCTCCTGGCAGCTGATCAAGGACTATCAGTTCCGCCGCATTGATACCTTCATCGACCCCAGTCAGGATACGCTCGGCACCGGGTATCACATCACCCAGTCAAAAATCGCACTGGGTTCCGGCGGCTGGAACGGGCGCGGGTTCATGCAGGGCACCCAGTCCCGGCTGAGCTTCCTGCCCGAAAAACACACCGACTTTATCTTCACCTCTCTGGCCGAGGAGTTCGGCTTTATTGGCGGCATCACCCTCTTGTGCCTCTATCTGCTGATCCTCCTGTTCTGCGTGGTGACAGCGCTGGCCACCAAGGACCGCTTTGCCTCGCTGGTGACACTGGGGATCGCGGTGAACTTCTTTCTGTTTTTTGCAGTCAATATGTCAATGGTCATGGGCATGGCGCCCGTGGTCGGCGTGCCGCTGCCGCTGGTCTCTTACGGTGGCTCTGCCATGCTGGTGCTCATGGCCGCCTTCGGCGTCGTACAGAGCGCAAATGTCCACCGCCCACGCTAATTCCCTGCCTGAGACGCCCCC
>SPLB01000078.1 GCA_004566265.1 Paracoccaceae bacterium
AGCATCTCGCCGAGGGTGCCTTCGGTTCCCAACAGACGGTTGATTTCCGGTGTGCTCGGGTCGCCGCCTAGCTCGGAAACATTTGCAGAGGTCACGCCCAGCTCTTCAGCTGCGATCAGCGCGTTTAGAGTCCAGCGAACAATGTCGCCCCACTCATTGTCGCCGTGACGGACCAGCGGGCCCAGCGGCTCCTTCGAGACGATTTCTGGCAGAACCACATGTGCGGACGGGTCATCAAAGGTCGCGCGGGTTGCCGCCAGGCCAGATGCGTCCGTGGTGTAGGTGTCACAGGCACCCGCCAGATACTGCTGCTGCGCTTCGGAGTCAGTTTCGATCGGAACCGGCTCGTAAGAGATGTTGTTCGCGCGGAAGAAGTCCGCGAGGTTCAGCTCGGTGGTGGTGCCGGTCTGGATACAAACGGTTGCACCGTCCAGTTCCTTCGCGGAGGACACGCCCAGCTCTTTCGGGACCATGAAGCCTTGGCCGTCGTAGTAATTCACGCCGGTGAATTCAAACTTCAAGTCAACATCGCGCGAGAAGGTCCAGGTGGTGTTACGCGCCAGAACGTCGATCTCGCCGGACGCCAGCGCGGTGAAGCGGGTCTTGCCGGTGGTGGAGATGAACTCAACTTTGGAGCTGTCGCCCAGAACCGCCGCAGCGATTGCGCGGCATACCGCAACGTCAAAGCCCTGCCATTCGCCATTCGCATCAGGAGATGCGAATCCAACCAGGCCAGTGTTCACACCGCACTGCAGCTTATCACGTGCCTTCACATCATCCAGAGTGCCAGCAGCTGCTGCGCCAGCAGAGAGGGTCGCAACGGTCAGCGCGCCCAGAATGTAGGATTTTTTCATTTTTACCTCTTCCTGTGGTCCCACCTGTATCGGTGGTGATTCTCCCCTTCGCCCTTGCACTTTTGCCGCCCCCAGAAATTGGGGTTATTTCGAAGCAAGCACATTTGCGACAGGTCGCCGCCTGAAAAAGCCAGGCTGCGCGGCAAGTCTGAGCGCATTCGCCAGAAAAGGTCAAGGGCCGCATCACTGGAAATGATGCGGCCCCAACAAAGTTTGATCAGATTTGCGACTCGAATGCCTTGCCTGAAAATATTTGGAAGGATTTCCCCCATTTCAGCGTGTTAGCGTCGGGCATTCGAAGAATATTGCGCTAACTTAGGCGGACGCGGCACGAAAGAAGGCAACCGCGTGCGAAAAACTCTTTTTCTTTTCTTCGTCAATTCTGCGTGCCTCCTCGTCAATTCCCCACTGTTCTTCCTGCCAGCGCTCATCCAAACGCGAGGCGTCCCACAGCGCATCCACCGACAGGTGATCTTTTGCGGCAGCAAAGCCAAGAATCAGTGACCCCGAAATACCCACAAGGTCATGGAAGGCCGCCAGTTCAAAGGCGGTGAAGGCATGCACCTGCTTGCGCAGTGTTTCAAGCGCGGCCGCGTTTTGACCGTCGTGCAGAATGCCCGTCCGTGGCTCCAGACGCGCGCCCAGCGCCGATGCGCCCCAGTCCAGCAGAGGGTCCCAGACCTCTGCCTGACGGGAAACCAGCCCTTCGGGACTGTCGGCGCGATAACACAAAAGATCGCTGTCGCCATATTCCGCCAGCATGTCGGCGACTTCGGCGAACTGCACGGTGACCTTGTCGATCGACGCATTGGCCGAGCGGGTAAACGGCATGGTCAGCGGGTTCACACCCTCTTCCTGCGCGTCCCATTCGGCGGCAATGGCCTCGGCCATTTTCCGGGTCGGCACCACCAGGGGCGATTTCGCAGGCGTCTTCACCTTGCGCCCATCGAGCGCCACGGCAAAGCCCGCGTCCTCTTCCACCACAGAGACTTCTTTCCAGAACCGTTTCTGTTTCCACTCGCTCATGTCGTCAATTTTTCCATAATCTGTTTAGCAGCAAATCCTGCAACTCGTTGAAATCCGTTACGAGATGATCTGCACCTAATTTATAGGCAGGGTGATAGCCCCAGTCGACGCCCACCGTTTTGACACCGGCGGCACGGCCCATCTCAATATCGTAGGTGGTGTCGCCAATCATAACGCAATGCTCTGGCGCGACCCCGACATCTTCCATTGCAGTAAAAACCATTGAAGGATGCGGCTTAGACGGATGGTGATCTGCCACCTGTTGCGTCACGAACATCTTGAGATCATGCGCCTGTAGAAGACCATCCAGCCCTCGCTTTGACTTGCCGGTTGCAACCCCAAGGAGCAGCTCCGGTATATCATGCAGAGCATCCAAGCACTTGCGTGCTCCAGCATAGAGCGGCGAATGACCTGCGCCCTTTTCATGTCGCGTCAACCGAAACAATTCCTTATAGGCATCGACAACCAACGCCCGCGACCGCATGTCCAGATCAGGCGCCAGCCGTTCAACCGCCACAGGCAAGGACAGCCCAACAATGGACAGGATGTCCTGTGGAGTGGGTACAGGGTACTCAAAGGTATCAAAGGCACCCTGCATGCAACTGACAATCGTCTCTTGGCTGTCCACCAGGGTGCCATCCACGTCAAACAGAACCAGCTTCAGCGGTGTCTCGGTCATGGTCAGAACAGCGACTCAAACGGGTCGTCTGCGGCCATGCAAGGTTCCCAACCAAAGGTGTCCCAGCTCTCTTTCATATGGCTCGGCAGCTCGGCCTCGACCGTGATCACCTTGCGGGTCACGGGGTGTTCAAACTGCAAACGCCGTGCGTGCAGGTGCAGTTTCTTAGAGATAATGCCGCCGATCTGCGCCCCCCAGCCATCGCCAAGGTTTTCTTGACCCGAGCCACCGTATTTGCCATCGCCCGCAATCGGATGACCCAGCCCCGCCATATGCGCGCGCAGCTGGTGGGTGCGCCCCGTGATTGGCTCCATCGCCACCCAGCTGGCGCGGCTCGCCACGCGGTAGAGGGTCGCGTAATAGGTATGGGCCCGTTTTGCACCGGGGGTGTCGTTGATCGCATCGGGGTGCACGGGGATCATCTTCTCTCCCTCACCCGATTTGCCATGACCACCAGCTTTGACCAGACCGGTCTTGATCTCACCCAGATAGGGGGTCGGCACGCCAGCCACCAGCGCCCAGTAGATCTTGCGGGTGTCTTTGTGGCGGAAGGCTGCAGTCAGCCCTTGCGCGGCCTTGCGGTTGCGCGCCAGCACCAGAACGCCGGACGTATCCTTGTCCAGACGGTGCACCAGACGCGGCTTTTCCTCCGCATCAAACTGCAGCGCCGCCGACAGGCCATCCACATGTTTTGTGGTCCCAGACCCGCCCTGCACCGCCAACCCGGCAGGTTTGTTGATCGCGATCACATCGTCATCTTTATAGATCACGCAATCGCGCATCATCTTTGCATCCGCCTCCGAGATCTTCAGCTCGCGCGGTTCCGCCGGTTTCAGGTCGGATGCAGGCAAGGGCGGCACACGCACCACCTGACCGGTTTCCACACGGGTATTGGCCTTTACCCGGCCCCCATCCACGCGCAGCTCGCCCTTGCGGCACATCTTTTCAACACGCCCCTGATTCACATGGGGAAACAGCCGCCGCAGCCACCGGTCGAGGCGTTGGCCGCCATCGTCTTCGGTGACGGTAATCATTTGCACGCCGCTCATAGCAGAACTCCTCTGGCAGCCATCAATCCCAAGGCCAGCCCCCCCACGGAGAGGCTTACAGACAGGGCAACATAGAGGAGCGCGTGGGCAATGTCACCGCGCTCCACCAAGGTCATGGTCTCAAGTGAAAAGGCCGAAAACGTGGTGAATCCACCGAGGATCCCGGTCATCACAAAGGGCGACAGATGCGTCAGACCGCGATGTGCTGCGACAACCACAAAGACGCCCATCAGGAACGAGCCGAGGATATTGCACCCCAGAACCGCGACGGGAAACGGCCCCGCCCCCAAGGCCCGCAACACGCCAACACCCGCGAGATATCGCAGGCTTGCGCCAATCGCGCCGCCAAGGGCCACTTGAAGAACAGACAAAAACATATGCCGCCCTTCGCCCGTCCCCGCCGCGATGTCAAGCCAGTGGCCACTTTGCCCCTCACTTCAACGAAACAAGGCCGCACACACAGGCATGACATTCTGCACTTGACGCAATTAGGACACTTGTCCTAACTACCATTTATGCGCAAACCAACAACTCGTGAATTGATAGAAGAAAAAGCAGATGCCCTGTTTTACGAGCAGGGGTTTGAGGACACATCATTCGCAGATGTCGCTGCGGCAGTCGGCATCTCTCG
>SPLB01000079.1 GCA_004566265.1 Paracoccaceae bacterium
AGGAAGCCCGCACACTGCTCAAACGCCTTGGGTCCAAGGCGCGCAACCTTCAACAGCGCGCGGCGCGACACAAAGGGCCCATTGGCGTCACGGTGTGCGACAATGGCTTCGGCCAGACCGGGACCAAGGCCCGAAACATGCGCCAACAGCGGCGCGGAGGCCATGTTCACATCCACACCCACCGCGTTCACAACGTCTTCGATCACCGCCTCCAAAGACCTTGTTAGCTTATGCTGATCCACGTCATGCTGGTATTGCCCAACGCCAATGCTTTTGGGGTCAATTTTCACAAGCTCCGCGAGCGGGTCTTGCAAACGGCGCGCGATTGAAACCGCACCGCGCAAACTCACATCCAGGTCCGGGAATTCCCGCGCCGCCAGCTCGGACGCGGAATAGACCGAGGCCCCTGCCTCCGAGACCACCACTTTGAGCGGAGGGGTGTTGCCCTGCGGTAGGGCTTTCAAGACACCTTCAACCATTCGCTCGGTGTCCCGGCTGGCAGTGCCATTGCCAATGGCGATAAGTTCGATGTCATAGGCCTTGATCAGCCGCGCGATGGTGGTCTGCGCCCCGCGCAAATCGTTTTTGGGCTGAAACGGATAGAGCGTTTCGGTCGCAAGCACCTTTCCGGTTGCATCCACCACAGCAGCCTTGACACCGGTGCGGATGCCCGGATCCAATCCTAAGGTGGGCCGTGCACCAGCGGGTGCGGCAAACAGCAGATCTTTGAGGTTTCGCGCGAACACCCGAATGGCCTCGTCCTGAGCGCGCAGGCGAAGATCTCCCATTAATTCGACCATCATCCTGGTTGACAGCTTTACCCGCCAGGTCCAGCCCGCAGCCTTGCGCAGCCACTGTTCTGCAGCCCCCGGTTCGCGCAAGGCAAGCTCTGCCGCAACCATAGTTTCGGCCCGCGCAGCGCCTTCCTCTCCGGTGGGCGCGATATCAAGCGCAAGAATGCCCTCGTTTGCGCCGCGCAACATCGCGAGTGCGCGGTGAGACGGCACGCCTTTCCAGGCCTCCGAATGGTCAAAATAGTCGGCGAATTTTGCGCCCTCCTTTTCTTTGCCTTCATTCACCCGTGCAGTGATCTGGGCCTCGGAGATCATAAACGCGCGCAAACGCCCCATAAGAGGCGCGCTTTCGCAGAGCCGTTCCGCCAGAATGTCGCGCGCGCCATTCAGCGCATCTTTTGGCGTTTCCACCGCCGCATTCAAAAAGCGCCCCACCAGCGCCTCGGGATCAACCGAACGATCCGCAAGGATCTGATCCAACAAGGGCTCCAACCCATTTTCCCGTGCGATCGCTGCTTTCGTGCGACGTTTCTTTTTGTAGGGCAGGTAAATGTCTTCCAGCTGAGCTTTGGTCTTCGCCCGGTCAATTGCATTTGCCAGCGCATCGGTGAGCTTGTCCTGATCCTTGATGCTTTGGGCAACTGCGGCCCTGCGCGCCTCTAGCTCTCGCAGGTATATGAGCCGTTCAGACAACACCCGCAGTTGGGTGTCATCCAGCCCACCCGTAGCTTCTTTGCGGTAGCGCGCCACAAAAGGCACCGTTGCACCACCGTCCAGAAGATCCACTGCAGCCGCGACCTGTTTGACATCAGCGCTGATGTCCTGCGCAATGAAACGCAAAATACGTTGTAAAGTCTGGGCGTTCGGGGAGGTGTCATCCGGCTGGCTCAATACTCTTCTCCTTCGTAGTCGCACCCCGCTGAAAACACCGAGGAATTGAAGGGGCATAACCCGGTGTTTGCCTGACGCCAAGAAGAAACGATCTCATGCGGGAAGGCCGCGAGAAAAGGCGCAATGAGGCAGGGGATGGGCTCGATACACCTTAGCTGTGTCAACATTAACCCCGCAGTAAGTGCGACCCGCTTAGGCAAGCAGAAGGGCGCCGGCCTCAGCGCTCTTCTGTTTCACACTTCAAACGGAGTCCACGCGACATGAAACGTCTTGTCCTGAGCTTTGCTCTTTCCTTGGGATTAGCCACCCCCCAACTTTATGCGGACACCGTTACCGCATATACGAGCGCGCTGCCCCCTTACACCATCAGCGCGGAAGATTCGTCGCCCGGTATCTCGCACGAGCTACTGATCGAGATGGCCCAGCGCGCAGGTGTTGATCTCGAGATCAAGTATCTTCCATGGAAGCGCGCGCAGATGACGGTACAGAAAACCCCGAATACGCTGCTGTTCACCGCCACCCGCACCCAAAAACGCGAAGCGCTGTATGGCTGGGTTGTAGAGATGGCCGCGCCGAGCGAGGTTTTTGTGACGACCTCTGCTTCTGTCGACAGCTTTGAGGCGGCTTCCAAACTCGATCGAATCGCCGTCATGAGCGGCACACCGCGCGAGCGTCGTCTGGATGAAAACGGCCTGGCCAACACCCAGCTCACAAAAGACACCGCGACCGCAGGCCGGTTGCTGGAACACGGCCGGGTGGACGCATGGTACACACTCAACCAGCGCGCCGCCTATGTCTTCAAATCTGAAGGCTTTGATCCGTCTGTGCTGGTCTTTGGCCTCCCGCAACGCACCACCAGCAATTGGCTGGCTTCGAACCTCGAATTCGATCCCCAGATTGCTGGCAAACTGGCCACAGCGCTAGAGGAAATGCGCGCTGACGGGACCTACGACGCAGTGCTTGCAAAATACCTAAACTGAGTTGGGTGTTCCCCAAAAAAGCGGCCCCATTTTTGGGGTCGCATTTTTTCCGAGGCCCTGCGTGGCGCTTTGGTGTGGTTTCTGTCAAAAGACATCGAAACGCCGCACAAATTTGGCCAGCCGGAGGGGGCAGAAAACGCTCAGCAGTCTTTGCCCTCTTGCCCCCCTGCCTTCCGACGCCTAGAACGCAGAAGATATTTGGAACAAAGGATGACGGTGGACCATGCTCGACCTGACATATGAACTCCCCAAGCCCAAGGTAATCGCGGGTGCCAAGCATGACTGGGAACTGGTCATCGGTATGGAGGTCCATGCCCAGGTGAGCTCGAATGCGAAACTGTTCTCGGGTGCCTCAACCAAATTCGGCGCAGAGCCGAACTCCAACGTGGCTTTTGTTGATGCCGCTATGCCGGGCATGCTACCAGTGATAAATGAGTTCTGCGTTGAACAGACCGTGCGCACCGGCCTGGGCCTGAAAGCCGACATAAACCTGTGGTCTGCATTTGACCGCAAGAACTATTTCTACCCTGACCTGCCGCAAGGCTATCAGATTTCGCAGCTCTACCACCCGATCGTCGGCGAAGGCGAAGTGCTGGTGGAACTGGGCGACGGCACAGCACGCCGTGTGCGTGTTGAGCGTATCCATATGGAGCAGGACGCGGGCAAGTCGATCCACGATATGGATCCGACCATGTCTTTTGTCGACCTGAACCGCACCGGCGTCTGTCTGATGGAGATCGTCTC
>SPLB01000080.1 GCA_004566265.1 Paracoccaceae bacterium
CACGCCATAGGTGAAATCTGTGACCTCTTCACGCCAGACGAATGTTGGAATTTCTGCGCCGCCGCTGGATACACCTCATGAATAAGTGGAAACGCTTTAGAAAATACGTTGTCAAACAGAGAACAATCAGTGTTGTCCGATTTTTGGCTCTGTCCCCGCACGCATGCGGCCAATATTAGCGCCGTGCCGCCAAAGAACGATGCAGGCGAGGCACGCCGTGAGTGCAACGCCCGTTCCAAAGGAAAGCGTGATTGCCCAAAACGGCGATGCAATGGCTGCCGTCAGGGCACCAAGGGAGGACATCCGGCTCAGGAGCGCGGCAAAGAGCCAAGTTGCGCAGCATACGACGCCCACAGGCCAAGCCAGAGCCAGCATCAGGCCGAGGAAGGTTGCAACGCCTTTGCCGCCCCGGAACTTCAGCCAGACCGGGAAGCAATGTCCCAGAAATGCCAATAGGCCTGCAATCTGAGCCGCATCTTCACCCGCCAGTGTCCGTGCCAACAAGACGGCAGTTGCCCCTTTGCCCGCATCTAGGATCAAGGTCAGTGCCGCAGCCGCTTTGCTGCCGGTTCGCAGCACATTGGTTGTGCCAATATTGCCCGATCCAATCTCGCGCAGGTTTCCCAGCCCCATGGCGCGGGTCAGTAGCAGACCAAACGGGATAGAGCCCAGCACATAGCCCACAACCGCCCACATCATTAGCAGAGGCTCAGGGGTGGTCAGATCGGGAAACAATTGGATCATTGCGCTCTCCGGTAGATTTCGCGGCCCGCTACAAAGGTCGCCAGCACCCGACCCTGCATACGCTGTGCGTCAAAGGGCGTGTTCTTTGATTTTGATTGCAATTTGAATCGATCCAACACAAAGGGGGCGTCTGCGTCAAACAGAACCAGATCCGCAGGCGCACCTTCGGCAATGCGACCGGCCTCAAGACCAAGGCGGCGGGCCGGGTTCAGGGACAGCGCGCGGAAGAGGGTTGGCAGGCCCAGCAGCCCTGCGTGGTACAGGCGCAAGGCCGCAGGCAGGAGCGTTTCAAGCGCAACGGCCCCGGCGGCGGCTTCCTCAAATGGGAGGCGTTTGCTTTCCTCGTCCTGTGGGGTGTGCATGGAAGAGATCGTGTCGATCAGGCCGGTGCGAACGGCGTCCACCACAGCAAGGCGGTCGTCCTCGGAGCGCAGCGGTGGCTTGACCTTGAAGAAAGTGCGATAGTCCGCCACATCCAGTTCATTCAGTGTCAGGTGGTGGATCGAGGTGCCAGCGGTGATGTCCAAACCATTCGCCTTGGCGCGGTCCAAAGCTGGCAGGGCGCGGGCCGTGGTGATCTGATCGGCATGGTAGCGCGCGCCGGTCATTTCCAGCAGAGCAATGTCGCGGTCCAGCCCCATACGTTCTGCCATCGGTGACACCGACGGCAAACCGCGAAGAGCTGCAAATTTGCCCGAGGTGGCCGCTGCCCCAGCCGAGAGACCGGGGTCTTGCGGATGGGCAATGACCAACGCGCCGCAGCTTCGGGCGTAGGTCAGCGCGCGGGAGAAGACCTTGGTGTTTTGGATCACACGATCGCAATCGGTGAAGGCCACGGCGCCCGCATCCATCAGAAAGCCGATTTCGGTCATCTCGCGACCGTCGCGGCCCTTGGTCAGGGCTGCCATCGGCAGCACGTTCACGGGCGCGTCGGCCTGTGCGCGACGCTGGACGAATTCCAGAGTTTCCGGGTTGTCGATGGTCGGTGTGGTGTCCGGGCGTGTGACCAGTGTGGTGACGCCCCCATAGGCCGCCGCTTTCCCCGCGGTGCGGTAGCTTTCCTTGTGGCGTTCACCGGGTTCGCAGACCTTGACGCCAATGTCGACCATGCCCGGTGCAAGGAATTTTCCGCCGCAGTCGATGACCTCTGCACCTTTGGGCGCAGGGGTATCTGCGGGCAGCACGGCGGTGATTTTGCGGCCCTCAACCCGCAGCGCGCCGGGGGCGCTGCTGTCGGTTTCTGGATTAATTATCCTTGCGTTGGTGAAGAACAGGCTGGGCGTTGGTGTCATGTTTTTCGTCTCCATCTGTTCGTCTGTTACGTGGCCAGCACGTAGATCACCAAGACAATCAAAGTCATCACAATGGCAAACAGGGTTGCGCCAATGCGGCGGGCCGTGTCGCGGGCGGCGCGCGGCGTTTGGCGCTGCGGCGCGTCCTGAGTCGCGGGTTTTGGCTGCCAGTTGGTTTTCGTTTCGCCCAATCGCAGGATGAAAGAGAGCGGTGCCGCCGGCGTCAGGATCGCCCCGTCATCAACAAAGGCACGGGCACGGATCAGCAGCAGATGACCAGTCAAGGTCACGAGCGTCTCTTCGAAGGGTTCAAGCTCTGCCAGTGGAATACCGATCCCATCATGCAGATAGCCAACAAGGCCAATGCCGTCGAGGTCAGTCGTGTTAAAGACCTCAACCTGGTTCATATCAATATGTTCCAGACCCAGAAGCTGCGCCAGCGCGCCGTCTTCTTCGCGCAGGAAGCGCACCTGCTCAGGGGGCATCTCAAGCGCAAACAGGAGAACCTCTGAACGGGATCCCTTCAAGATTTTGATCGCTTCTGTCAAAGGATCAGGCCTCGGCTTTGCTGCGACGTTGACGCAGATTGCGCGCCAGCAGGTCCATTGCCGCCATGCGCACGGCGACACCCATTTCGACCTGATCCTGGATCACGGAGCGTTTGATGTCGTCCGCAATGGTGCCGTCGATCTCGACACCCCGGTTCATCGGGCCGGGGTGCATGACAATCGCGTCGGACTTGGCCTGCGCCAGCTTGTCGGCATCCAATCCGTAACGGTGGAAGTATTCACGCTCCGAGGGGATAAAACCGCCGTCCATGCGTTCTTTCTGCAACCTCAGCATCATGACGACGTCCACGTCTTTCAGGCCTTCGTGCATGTCTTCATAGATCTCTGCGCCGAACTCCGCAAACTGGCTGGGCACCAGCGTTGGCGGTCCAACCAGACGAATGCGGTTTTCCATTTTTCCGAGCAGGATAAGGTTCGACCGGGCCACGCGGCTGTGCGTGACGTCGCCGCAGATCGCAATGTTCAGGCGGTGCAGGCGGCCCTTGGCCCGTCGAATGGTCAGCGCATCCAAGAGGGCCTGTGTCGGATGTTCATGCTTGCCATCGCCCGCATTCAAAATAGCGCAGTTCACTTTCTGCGCCAGCAGATCCACTGCGCCAGAATGCGGGTGGCGCACGACCAGCAGGTCTGGGTGCATGGCGTTCAGCGTCATTGCTGTGTCGATTAGGGTTTCGCCTTTTTTGATCGACGAGGCCTGCATTGCCATGTTCATCACATCCGCGCCCAGGCGTTTGCCTGCCAGTTCAAAAGAGGCCTGCGTGCGGGTGGAATTCTCGAAGAACATATTGATCTGGGTGAGCCCAGCCAGCGCATCCGAATGTTTCTGGGTCTGGCGGTTTAGGTCGACGTATTCTTCGGCAAGGTCCAAAATTGCGGTAATTTCGCGGGGATGGAGCGGTTCGATCCCCAAAAGATGTTTCTGCTGAAATGCCGATAGGCCTGACTGGATGGTCATGGGCTGTAAGTCTCCCCAATTTGCGCTGGTTATAGGCGGGGGATTGTGCTGGGACAAGATATCTTGGGGCTGGGTGTAAAGATCGCAAATCGCGGGATTGCGACGGGCAGTGAGCAGGCCGTGCGCCGCATGGCATTTACCTTCGATCCCGAGAGGTTTAGCGTCGGCCTCATGGAATCGCGGCTGGATTATTGGAGCGCACGGGCGCTGTTGGAGTGGCAGGTCGAACTGGGCGCGACCGATGCTGTCGGGGATGCGCCGGTGGATCGCTATGCGTTGGAAGACCGCAAACCAACGGCTGCGCCTTCAAAGCGTCCCACGATGCCTGAGCCGCCGGTCAAACCCAAAGAGGTCGACCCTGTTGCTGTGGCCAAAGTCATGGCCGAGAAGGCCGGCGATCTGGTCGCGTTGGAGCAGGCTTTGGCGGCGTTTGAGCACTGCGACCTCAAACGAGGGGCGCGCAATCTGGTTTTTGCCGATGGTCAGCCCGGGGCGCGTGTTATGATCATTGGCGAAGCGCCCGGTCGTGACGAAGATATGCAGGGCAAACCGTTTGTTGGTCGCGCGGGCCAACTGTTGGATAAAATGCTTGCTGCAACAGACCTATCGCGCGAGGACGGTGTTTATGTCACCAATGTGCTGCCTTGGCGTCCGCCACAAAATCGGGATCCGCTGCCGCTGGAACTCGCGATGCTAACCCCTTTCCTGGAACGCCATGTCGCTTTGGCGAAACCGGATGTGTTGGTTGTTATGGGCAATATTTCGGCACAGGCCGTGCTGGGCAAACGCGGGATCACCCGGTTGCGCGGGCAATGGGACCGTGCTTGGGGCATTCCGGTCTTGCCCATGTTCCACCCCGCCTATTTGCTGCGCCAGCCACAAGCCAAACGGCAGGCCTGGGCGGATCTTCTGGAACTCAAAGCGCACCTCTCGGTCGTAAACTAGAGACACCCAAATGCCGACTCTCAGGATCCTTGCCTTTTGCGATCGTCGTCTGCATGCCAATCAGACTGCCGCCCTCATGGAGGCAAGCCGGCAAGCCGATACTGGTTTTTTTGCCGCAGACTGTTGATCCCAGCGCCGGGCCGGCCGGTTTTCAGGATGCTCCCGCCAGCATTGGTTGACCTCACCAGCAATTTCGCGGAGGCTTGGCCGGTTGGTCGGAATTATTCCGCGGATCTCGCCCTGAGACTGGTGCTTCTGAAACAGCTTTGAGGATTCCCATGTCCCGCATTGACGCGACTCTTGATTTCATCCCGACCCGTATTGCCGTCCTGACGGTGTCTGACAGCCGCAGTTTGTTCGAGGATCGATCTGGCCAGACGCTGGAAGACCGGCTGACCGCGGCGGGTCATGTCCTCGCGGATCGCAAAATCCTGCGCGATGAACGCGGCGAAATTGCAGATCAGCTGCGCGCGTGGATCGCAGATCCGGAAATTGATGTTGTGATCTCCACCGGTGGCACTGGCTTGACAGGGCGGGATGTAACGGTTGAGGCACACCGCGACGTTTACGAAAAAGAGATCGACGCCTTTGGCACGGTCTTCACACTCGTTTCTATGCAGAAAATCGGCACTTCCGCTATTCAGAGTCGGGCGACCGGGGGCGTGGCGGGCGGCACCTATCTGTTTGCCCTGCCAGGAAGCCCCGGGGCCTGCAGGGATGCCTGGGATGAAATCCTTTGCAAACAGCTGGATTTTCGCCATCGCCCCTGTAACTTTGTCGAGATTATGCCGCGGCTGGACGAACATTTGCGCCGGAAGTGATCCCAACAGCCGTGTCAGTGCGTATACTCTGAGGAAAACGGGAAACCGTATTCCCATCAGTTGCCTAGCCTAATGCAAGGAACCTGCACATGCGTTTTCTTCGTCACAGCATCATCGGCCTGTTTCTTTTAGGGGCAGCTGTGGCGCTCATGCTGTTTGCAGCCCAGCTTGTGGTGTCCGCAGTTCAGGAAAGGCTTGCGCAAGAACCACGCGAACGCCCAGCCCGCGAACGGGTTTTTGCGGTGAATGTGGTGACGGCTGAATTGGCAACCGTGGTGCCCGAACTGGAGGCCTTTGGTCGCATTAAAAGCCGCCGGACGCTTGAACTGCGCGCCGCAGTGCCTGGGCGCATTGTATGGCTCTCCGATAATTTTCAGGAAGGGGGGCGTGTGAAAGCCGGTGATGTGCTGGCGGAAATTGACAAGGCGGATGCGCAAGCAGCACTGGCACGAGCCGAGGCGTCCATGATGGAAGCGCAGTCCACCTTGAGGGACGCTGAGCGTGCCTTCACCCTGGCGCAGGACGAACTGGAAACCACCAAAGCGCAGGCCGATTTGCGTCAACGCGCCTTTGAT
The DNA here is from genome assembly GCA_004566265.1 of Paracoccaceae bacterium. Lineage (GTDB taxonomy): Bacteria > Pseudomonadota > Alphaproteobacteria > Rhodobacterales > Rhodobacteraceae > Epibacterium. The sequence goes on from SPLB01000080.1 coordinate 5,902, forward strand.
CGCCAAGCCAGCTTGCGGGATCGCGGTGTAGGCACCGAAGCCCTCGTCGAGGCGGCAGAGCTAGCCGCAGTGCAAGCACGGCAATCGGTCATCACCCGCCGTCAGGCTGTGTCACAGGCTCAAGCCCGCACCGATCAGGCGACATTGCAGATTGCACGGTCTCAAATCGCTTTGGATGACGCGCAGCGGGATCTGAGCGATACCACCGTGATCGCACCGTTTAGCGGGACATTACAAGGGGTGTCCCTGGTTGAAGGACGGCTGGTTGCCTCAAATGAAATGCTCGCCGAACTGGTAGACCCAGATCAGTTAGAAGTCGCGTTTCGCGTGTCTACGGTGCAATACGCCCGACTGCTGGATGCGGATGGGGCCCTGCGCGAAGCACCTGTTTCGATCACTTTGGATGCCTCTGGCGCCGGTCTCAGCGTTCCGGGGCAGGTGTCACGCGCCAGTGGCGCGGCAGGCAATGGTCAAACAGGACGCTTGCTTTATGCCCGGCTCGACAGCGCCAAAGGGTTCAAGCCCGAAGATTTTGTAACGGTGACCGTGTCCGAACCTGCGTTGGAACGGGTGACGCAGCTGCCCGCCTCTGCGCTGGATGCAGGAAACCGCGTTCTGATCCTTGGCCCGGAAGGGCGGCTCGAGGTGCGACCTGTGATTTTGTTGCGCCGTCAGGGTGATGATGTTCTGGTGCGTGCCGAAGGCCTTGCAGGTCGTCAGGTGGTTGCAAAACGCACGCCGCTGCTGGGGGAAGGCATAAAGGTGCGCCCCCTCAACCCCGATCAGGCCGAACTGGCACCTGCCATGATTGAACTGAGCGCGGAGCGCCGCCAGAAACTTCAGGCCTTTGTGCGTGACAATGGGCGCATGCCCGAGGCCACCAAGGCCCGCGTGCTGGATCAACTGGCCAAGGCCAAAGTGCCAGCTTCGCTTGTAGACCGTCTCGAACAACGCGCGGGAGGCTGATATGCGCCAGCTTCCCTTCGGCCCCGGCGGAATCCTGAGTTACTTCACCCGTCATCGCACGGCTGCCAATCTTTTGCTGGTGATGCTCTTGGTTTTTGGTGTCGCGGCCTTTCCCAATATGCGGGCGCAGTTCTTTCCCGATGTGATCGTGGAAACGGTGCGTGTCAACGTGACCTGGGAAGGGGCAGGGCCCGAAGATGTGGACAGCGCCATTGTACAGGTATTGGAACCTGCGCTTCTTGCGGTGGACGGCGTTTCGGAAACCGCAAGTACCTCGCGCGAGGGGTGGGCCAATCTGACAATTGATTTCGAACCCGGCTGGGACATGGCCCGTGCGGGCGATGATGTGCAGGCCGCAGTCGACAGTGTCACAACGCTTCCCGAGGCTGCAGAAGAGCCCAAGGTCACCCGCGCTGCATGGCGCGATCGGGTGACGGATGTGGTGATCACCGGGCCAATCGGGTCGGCGCAGCTGGGGCTTTTGGCGGATGAGCTGGTGCGCCGCCTGTTTGCAGAAGGTGTCACCCGTTCCACCATTCGTGGTGTTGCCGCGCCGCAGACACTGGTCGAAGTGCCTTCGTCCAGTCTGATCGCCCATGACATCACCATGGCCGAGATCGCCAGCGTCATTGCCGCTGAGGTCGATGTCAATCCGGCAGGCGAAGTTGATAGCGCCAATGCTCGTGTGCGCACCGGCACGCAGAAACGGCGCGCCGAAGAAATCGCTGCCATTGTTTTGCGCAGTGAAGCCAATGGTGGTGCTTTGACCATCGGGGATGTGGCGACCATCCGCGTTGTAGGTGTGGATCGCAATCGCAGCTACTTTGTCGGTGACAACCCCGCCATGTCGGTGCGTGTGGACCGGTCAAACCAGGGCGATGCCATCCGTATTCAGGGGCAGGTCAATGATGTCGTTGATGAGATGCGCCAGAGCCTTCCGGAGGGTGTGGAAATCGATCTGATTCGCGCCCGTGCGGAATCGATTGCGGCGCGTCTGGATCTGTTAATCGACAATGGTCTGATGGGCCTTGGCCTTGTTTTGATCCTTTTGTTCCTGTTCCTGAATGCGCGGATTGCGTTCTGGGTTGCGGCTGGCATTCCCGCCGCAATGTTTGCCGCAATTGGGCTGATGTATGTGGGCGGGCTGACGCTCAATATGATTTCGCTTTTTGGCTTGATCATTACGCTCGGTATTGTGGTTGATGATGCTATCGTGGTGGGCGAGCATGCTGACTTCAGGGCGCGTCGATTGGGCGAAGCCCCCGTTGTCGCTGCTGAAAACGCGGCGCGACGCATGGCCACACCGGTCTTTGCGGCAACCCTGACCACCGTGATTGCCTTTTTCGGGCTGACCATAATCAGCGGCCGGTTTGGCGAGCTGATTGCCGATATCCCCTTTACCGTGATCGCGGTGCTGATTGCATCTTTGGTCGAATGTTTCCTGATCCTGCCCAATCATATGGCGCATGCGTTGGTCCATGCGCAGGCGCGCCATTGGTATGACGCCCCCAACCGCGTGGTCAATCGGGGTTTCCGCTGGTGCCGGGACAACCTGTTTCGTCCGCTTATGGTCTGGGTCGTTCGGGCCCGCTATGCGGTGGTGGCCGGGGCGTTTGTGCTGCTGGCCAGCCAAATGGCGCTGTTCATCAGCGGCGAGGTCACCTGGCGGTTTTTCAATGCGCCGGAGCGTGGTTCGGTCACGGGCAATTTCGCAATGGTCGAAGGCGCCACGCGCGAGCACACGCTGGAACAGATGCGGGCTTTCCAGGCTTCGGTTGAAGAGCTCGGCGCGGAATACGAAGAGCGCTACGGTCGCAACCCGATTGCCTATGTGATTGCCGAAGTTGGCGGCAATTCAGGACGCGGCTTGTCGGGCGTGGACACCAAGCACCGTGACCTGCTTGGGGGCATTGCCATTGAACTGATCGACGCAGACCTGCGCCCGTATAGCTCTTTTGCTTTTGTCGGAGAGCTGCAGGATCGCGTCACCCGCATGCCCCTGACCGAGGTGCTGTCTTTCCGAAGCTGGCGCTCTGGCCCGGGCGGCGATGCGTTAGACGTGGACTTCTTTGGCTCTGACGTGGTGACGCTGAAAACCGCGGCTCAAGAGTTGAAAAAAGCCCTGTTGCCCTTTGGCGAGGTCTCCGCGGTTGAAGATGATCTTGCTTATGACAAAGAAGAACTGATTTTGGATCTGACCCCACAGGGGCAAGCGTTGAACTTCACGATAGAGATGCTGGGGCGGGCGCTACGTGCGCGCCTCAATGGGATCGAGGCCGCGACGTATCCGGATGGACCCAGATCTGCCGAGATCCGTGTCGAACTGCCTGCAGGCGAGCTGACAGCGGATTTCCTTGAACGCACGCTGATGCGCACGCCAAATGGGGATTACGTACCGCTTGCGGATATTGTCTCGGTCACGCAACGGGCGGGTTTTTCCAGCGTTCAGCGGCAAAATGGGCTTCGGGTGGTCAATGTCACCGGCGATATTGCCGATGACGACCCACAGCGCGCAGCAGAGATTTCACGCGCCATTGCCGAAGACATTCTGCCCCGCATCGCCGAAGAACAGCAGGTGGAGTATCGCATGGCGGGTCTTTCGGAACAGGAAGACAGTTTCCTGAAGGATGCGCGCAACGGCTTGATCCTGTGTCTGGCGGGCATTTACCTGGTGCTGTGCTGGATCTTCGCCAGTTGGACACGGCCGCTTGTTGTTATGGCGATCATTCCTTTCGGCCTCGTTGGGACCATCTGGGGGCATTACCTCTGGGATGTGCCAACCAGCATGTTCACCGTTGTCGGGCTTTTGGGCATGACAGGGATCATTATTAACGACTCGATTGTTTTGGTCGTAACGATTGACGGCTACGCCAAAGAGAGGGGGCTTGTGCCCTCGATCATTGATGGGGCTGCAGACCGCCTGCGCCCGGTGATGCTGACCACGCTGACGACGGTGCTGGGACTTGCGCCTTTGATGTTTGAAGGATCACAGCAGGCGCAGTTCCTTAAACCCACGGTGATTACACTGGTCTACGGGCTTGGTTTTGGGATGTTCCTTGTGCTGTTGATTGTGCCTGCTTTGGTGGCCATACAGGCAGATGTCGCCCGTCCTTTGACAGCCATCCGGCGGGCACGACGTGCGGTTCGGCTACGTGCGCTTTTGTTGACTGCCGCTGCCGCACAGGTTGGCTGGCTGACAGCAACCCTAGGCTATGCCATCGCCACAGGCAGCCTCAATCCTATTTTGCGTGGATTTGGACTGGGTGCCTTTGATCCGGTGCGCGGATCGCTTTTGGCCTGTTTGGCCGGGATGCTGGTTATTGCTTTGGTGGCTTATTGTGCCGGTGCGGCTGGGGCTGTGCGGCGCAAGCGGGTTAAGGCGTCACGGGCAACCTCGGCCACCTGATCCAAAAGGTTCAAGTCAGAAGCGCCTAACGACGCAACAGGGAACCAAGCGGCATCGGCCGCATCATCGGCGGCCTGCAACGTGCCAGTGGGATTTGTGCAAAGCGTGGCAACCAAAAGATAGTGCCGCTCAACCCGACCGTCGCTGTCGCGTTGTATAACATCAATATTGCGCAGGTGCCCGGCAGGTTCTGCGATGATACCTGTTTCCTCCCGAAGTTCGCGCAGCGCCGCCTCGGAGGCGGTCTCGCCCAGTTCCACATGGCCACCGGGAAACCCCCAATATCCTGCATTGGGGGCTTTGCCGCGTTGCACCAGCAGCACATGCGGAGTGGCGTCAACAGCCTGACACAGGACGGCGATTGCGCCAAGCAAGGGGCGGTCAGTCATTCTGATAATCCTCCGGGGGTTAGCCTGCTGTGCAGCCACGGATATCAACTGCGTGGTTTCGGCCCAAGATCGTAATTCGAAGATCTGACCGGTCTATGGCCAAGGGGCCATCATCCAGCGAGAACAGCTCGGTTCGAGCAATAATTTGCCCGCCTGAGCGCTCCGCCGTTGTTTCGCCCGCGACGATATCCGTGCTTCCGCTTTCGATGACGGCAATTTCCGCCCCCCCTGCGCTGGGCATAGTCACGCGTGCCTCGACTTTCAGGCCATATGCGCCGGGTTTCAGGCGGCAGGTCGCGGCCGTTACCCCCGCTTCTTCGGCAGAAAAGGGCCGCGCTGCAAGGGCCGCGGCAATCACCGGATTGCGCGTCGCCTCCGGGTTCGGGCGGTGGTTAAACGCCAGTTCCGTGGGAATGCAGACCTCTTTGCAGACACCCAACTGCATTTCGCCGCGCAGACGAAGGGGCGCACCGGGGCGTTCGGGCGTGATTTCAACCGGCAGGATCATCTCATCATGATAGCCAAGCGTGCGCAGACCGGCTGTGTCGAACACGTCTGGCGTTGGCCATGTGAACATCACCTGACCCACATTGCGAGACCCCTTCCAGGATACTCTTGGTGGAATGCCCGCATCGCCCGGGCTGCGCCAATATGTTTTCCATCCTTCCGCCAAGCGAACCCGCAGGGCCGCCTGATAGGTTCCACGCGAAGTCCAGCCGCCATCCAGCACATCCAACTCGGCTAGATTGGCAAAACGGTCTTCCGCGACAGTTGGGCTTGAGAGGCCAATCAAAAGGGTCGCACATAGCGTGGTCAAAGAGCGCTGGGCACGGATTGCAAAGAGCATGGGGGATCGATCCACTCTGACTTGGATAAACATCATGTGGGCCAATCCCGGCCAAAAGCCAAGTCACGTTCTGGCGATTGGTCAGCGATTGGCCACCGAAGTGTCAAAGGAAGGCGAAAAATGGTCAGAAGCCCGTCCGACCTGGTTCAGATTGTTGGGCCGAAATTGTGCCGCGTCTGCACGGCGCGCTTGCACCCAGATCAAGCGAGGGGCAAGGTGGAATAAACAAGACAGAAAAAGGGCAGCCGA
>SPLB01000016.1 GCA_004566265.1 Paracoccaceae bacterium
AATTCTGGCGCGCACTGTGAATTTGGCTGAGGCCAATATGGTCGTGGATCACGGGTTTGATGGGACCGCGACGACTGTCACAGCGCAGGATCCCGAACACCCCGAACGCGGCAGTATTGAGATGAGCTTTACCGGCCTCCCGATTGAGTTGCGTAAATGGGTTATCAAAGGGGAAACCGGTGAACGCACCACCGTAATTCTGGGCGCGATGAAAACGGGACACGATCTGCGTCAAACGCTGTTTGATCCAAACCGCCCTGTCCTGGACCGCTGATGCAGGATAGGCCCCAGAAGAGGGCCTATTGCTTTCAGATGTTGCTCAGGTTCAGCGGAGTTTGCGGCAGTTTGCCAGCTGGGCCTTATAGGCGTTGGAACGCGCAGAGACGGAATTCGCAACCCGAATCAGCCACGCCTTGGAGCGGTAACTGCGACGGGCGTAGCCAGTGTGCCCCTCGTGATACGCCAGGTATTGGTTGCGCGCGTCATGCAGCGAGATGCCGTTGCGACGCTTGCTTTCATTCATGTACCACCCAATGAAATCTGTAGCGTCCTGGATCCGGTCACGCCGTGCAGTGCGGCGACCCGTGGCTTTCTTGTAGTCACCCCACGTCCCATCCAGAGCCTGGCCATAGCCATAGGCGCTGGACACACGCCCCATCGGGATCACACCAAGAACGTATTTGTGTGGTGTGCGCGCATCGCCGTCGAATTTACTTTCCTGGTAGATTGTTGCCATCTGCACATGTGCAGGCACACCCCACTTGCGCTCTGTGGCGCGAAACGCACGCAGGTAATGGGGCCGCTGCGAAACAATGCTGCACGCATTGTCAAGGTTGCGGGGCGGCGTGCGATCACCGCTGCCGCAGGCCGCAAGCAGCAACATCAATGCCAAAGCGCTTATTCTTCTGCTCATTTTCTGGTGCCTCATTGTTTTCTGGCATTTTAGCAAAGTTTGCTTGGGAGAACATCCCAGAGCGCAGTCAGAAGGGTTAAAATCATGCCCGACATGAAAACACACACGGGCAAAGGTCAACTGTTGTAGCTTTCGTCACAAACTGTTTCTGTGGTTTCTGGCTGCGGTGGTTGGACTTATTCCTTCGTATAGCGCAAAATAGGGCGTATAAGAGGACATCAATAATGCTAAAGATCCGCGCGAAATACAATCTTGGCCAGGTGGTTCGACACCGCAAGCACCCCTTTCGTGGAGTTGTTTTCGACGTGGATCCGCGGTTTTCAAATACGGCAGAGTGGTATGAAGCGATTCCTGAAGACAGCCGTCCCGCCAAGGATCAGCCATTTTATCATCTGCTCGCAGAAAATGATGAAAACTACTATGTGGCCTATGTGTCCGAGCAGAACTTGATTGCGGATTATTCAGGAGAGCCGGTCAGCCATCCAGATATATCCGATATGTTCGGACATTTCGATGATGGCAATTATGAGCTGCAGTACCAGCTGAACTGACCGGCTTTATTTCGATTTAGTACCCCAGCGCGCAGCCGTCTTTGCGCGGATCACTTGCGCCTTCCAAGACGCCACTGTCATGTATGCGGATGGCCTGGGCGCCGCCAATCGGCGTATCGGGCCGTCCGATCTTGTGGCCCATGGCTTCCAGCGCGGCCGCTGTGCAATCGTCATAGCCGCGTTCCAGCTTGAGCTCACCGCCCTCTGCAAACGCCCGCGGCGCATCCAGCGCGCTTTGTGGATCCATGCTATAATCGATGATATTTGTTACAACGCGGGCATGGCCGCAGGGTTGATAAGCGCCGCCCATTACGCCAAAGGGCAGGGTGATCTGCCCGCCCTTGGTCAGCATGGCCGGAATGATTGTGTGCATGGGACGTTTGCCGCCCTTCATCTCATTGACGTGGCCCTCCTGCAGGCTGAACCCGGCACCGCGGTTCTGCAACAGAATGCCAAACTTTTCCGAGGCTATGCCCGATCCAAAGCCTTGGAAAATTGAATAAATCAACGAGACCGCCATGCGGTCTTTGTCGACGACGGTAATGTAGACCGTGTCCTTATGAGGGGAGCCATGCACGGATTGGCTGACCACCGCTGGATCTGCTATGGCGCGATTGGGGTCGATCAGTGTGGCCAGTTTTTTGGCAGTCTCCATGGACAGCATATGGTCCAATTGAGTGACATGCGTGGGGTCTGCCAGGAACCGATTGCGGGCATCATAGGCCAGCTTGGCCGCCTCGGCCTCCAGATGGGCGCGTTGGACGCCAAAGGGATCAAGGGCTGCAATGTCAAACTGGCTGAGGATGTTCAGCATCAAGATCGCTGTCGCGCCCTGGCCGTTTGGCGGATGTTCGACCAGATCCACACCTTTGTAGGGGCCGGAGATGGGAAGGGTCGCTGTGCCTTTTGCACCGGCGAAATCGCTGGCCGCATGCACGCCGCCCAGCACCTGCAGAGCAGCGAGCATATCTTCAGCAATCTCACTGGTGTAAAAGGCATCTCGCCCGGTGCGGGCAAGCCGCCGTAGGACCTCGGCCTGACCTGGCGCGCGGAAGATCTCTCCAACCTCAGGCACACGCCCGTCCAGCAAATAGGCTTTGCGCGCAGCCCCGTGCAGGCGGTGTTCCTCCTTAGCCCAATCACAGGCGACACGCGGTGACACGGGCACCCCTTCGTCTGCATAATGGATTGCGGGCGCAAGAATCGCATCGAGGCCCAGTTTCCCTTCCGTCGCCGAGAGATGGCAGAAGGTATCCATCGCGCCGGGGATCGTCACCGCTTCGGGACCGGAGGGGGGCACGACTGACAGGCCTTGCGCGCGCAACGAGGCGGCGTCGGCTTTTGCAGGCGCCCGGCCCGACCCATTAAACGCACGCACTGTGTTTTCGCCAGCTCGGGCATAGAGCACAAAGCAATCCCCGCCGATGCCAGTCATCTGTGGTTCGCAAATGCCCAGTAGAACCGCCCCGGCAATCGCCGCATCCATTGCATTCCCGTCACGTTTCAGGATGTCGATTGCCACCTGAGCGGCCAAAGGGTGCGACGTTGCGCACATGCCGTTTTGCGCCCATGTGGCAGAGCGTCCGGGGCTGTGAAAATCGCGCATCTGCCTGCTAGACATATTTGTTCCTCCTGACGTGCTTGTAGCCTAAGGCTAGAGCGCTTGTGCAGGAAGACACTTTTGGCAGAGAATCAAGGAAGGAAGCCCCGGTGCCGTGCACTTGGTGGGGGCAGAAATACACGGCACCGGAGGAAGCAGCATTTGCTATGGCGGGTCGTTTCGCCCGAATTTGAGGCCTAGATTCGCCGGCAATGTGGCGGAAATCTGTCAATTGCGCCTGAGGCGTGAATTTTCTCTAAAGTTCTCATCAATTGAACGGAGGTGCGCCGCTGAGTGGCATTGTTCCGGTCGTCGT
>SPLB01000081.1 GCA_004566265.1 Paracoccaceae bacterium
TAGCTTTGTGAGTGGCCGCGCCAACTCGATTGAGCGTTGGCTGGACGACGGCAGCCTCGATGTGCGCGGTCTTGCCAAGAGCTTGGGCGTTAGGAGCGCCTTGAAGGAATTTTCGGCCGCATGGGAAACGCAGGGTGCCTCCGCCGGACGGGATCTGCGCAAACTCTACATTGCCGACAACCCCCACCCGATTGGGAACAAGGACGACTTGAATCAAGCCAACGACGGATCCGATTGGTCTGTTGCTCATAGTCGCCATCATCCGGGTCTGCGTGCTTATCAGCGGGCGCGACACTATTATGACCTGTTCCTCTTCGACACCGAGGGTGATCTGGTTTACAGCGTGTTCAAAGAAGATGACTTCGGGCTGAACTTTGTGAACGGCCCCTATGCAGAGACCGGCCTTGGCGAGGTATTCCGCGCGGCCCAGGAACTGCAGCCGGGCGGCTTTCACATGACGTCCATTGAAGCCTATGCGCCGAGCGCAGGCGCCCCGGCTTTGTTTATGTCCGCTCCGGTGTTTGAGATGGGTTCCCGCATTGGCGTGGTTGCGGTGCAACTGCCCCTCGACATAATGGCCGACATCCTCATTTCCTCCGAACTGCTGGGACAAACCGGTGAAGTCTATTTTGTCGATGCCGAAAACCGGGCACTAACGGATTCCCGCTTTGAAGGCAGATTTAAAACCTTTGACCAGCTGCCTGATCTTGCTCAGATTCGAGCGACGCGAACAGCTTCAGGTTCGGGTGCGCCTGCAGATTCCCAAGGCTTTTTTGTCTCCGCGAGGGGGGTTACGGGCCAGCGCGTTGTTGCGGCGTCCGATAGTGTAAAAACGCCCTCGGGGAAAGAGTGGGGTTTGGTGCTGGAGGTCGGCTATGCCGAGGCGATGGCCGCAGCAAACGATTTGCTGTATTTGAAGTTGGGGGGGCTTGTTGCGATGTCTGTTGTGCTGACACTGGTGGTCGCCCTTGCTGTACGCGGTGTTGTGAAGCGCATAGAGAGCCTTGCGCATGAAATAGAAGAAATTGGGGATGAGGTCTATGACCGTGACATCCCCGGGCGTGATCAAGAGGACGAGGTCGGATATATTGCTCAGACCCTGTCGCGCCTGCAGGGGCGCCTTATGGACGGGGCCGAGGCAAAGGCTCGAGAGCTTGAGACGGCTGCAAACAACGCTAAAGTGGTGCGGGCGTTGACTGGCGCGCTGACAAACCTTGCTAAGGGGGATTTCCGCAATCTTGTGGTTGAACACTTCCCCGAAGAGCACAAGACGCTGCGCACGAGCATCAACGATGCAATGGTCGCTTTAAACGAGGTCGTGCTCTCTGTACGGGAGACCGCTGATAGCATCAACAGCGGCGCTCAGGAAATCGCGGGATCGGCAAGCGAGCTCTCCGATCGCACGGAGAGCCAGGCAGCGACGCTGGAGCAAACCGCCGCAGCCCTAGAGCAAGTTACAGCCAGTGTAAAATCCGCAAATGAGCATGTAAAAGATGTGGAAAGCACGGTGAGAACAGCCCGGTCCCGCGCAGAGGAAAGCGGTTCGGTCGTCGATCAAACAATTAATGCAATGACGGCGATCGAGGAATCCTCGCAGGAAATCAGCCAGATCATCAATGTGATCGACGATATCGCTTTCCAAACAAACCTGCTGGCTCTCAATGCCGGGGTAGAGGCTGCCAGGGCTGGTGAGGCTGGGCGTGGTTTTGCGGTGGTGGCTTCGGAGGTTCGCGGCCTTGCTCAGCGGTCTTCGGATGCGGCCCTAAAGATCAAGGCGCTGATCGAAACCAGTGGCGAGCAGGTGGGCACGGGTGTGGCAATGGTCGGTCGGACCGGCGAAGCACTTAAGGACATCGTAGACCGCGTTCAGGAGATCTCCACACTAGTTTCTGAAATATCGAAATCCTCCGAAGAGCAATCGATTACCCTCATCGAGATTAACGGCGGCATGTCACAACTTGATCAGGTGACTCAGGGCAATGTGGCAATGGTGGAGGAAAACACCGGATCCGCGAATATGCTGCGAACGGATGCGGAAACACTGTCGCATCTAGTTGGACGCTTCAAGACACGGGCCAGCGATGCCCCGGCACGGCTAGCTTCGGTCGCAGCGACCAAGGCGGCCAAACCGCTTGCGGTGGTTGACAAAGGGCGCGACGTGACGATCACGCCCCAGCTGAAGGTCAGCAATGGGAAGTGGGCAGATTTTTGATCCGACCCTCCCACAGGGTCCGTGGACTTTGTCTCAATAGCCGGACAGTTTGATTATCGGACCTTTGCCGCCATGTCCCGAGTGATATTGTTGAAACTGAATTGGTCTCGATGTGATCTGATACCACCCTCAATTTTTTAAATTGGATTGGGGACGGTGGCGTCGAAGCCCTGTTCGAACGCACCCGGCGCAAACCTAATCTGGCCAATCGCGTTGATCAGGCGACAGAGTGAGCCTCCCCATCTGAACTGGTCCACCGCTATGTTTAGGAAACGGAGGATCAAGAATGGCAAACAAGCGCCCGAAGCCAGAAGAGATTGTCTCGAA
>SPLB01000082.1 GCA_004566265.1 Paracoccaceae bacterium
CCAACGACGCAACACAACCAAGAGCAGTCGGCGCATGATACAGCCACCACAGTGATGCGTTTTCCCCAACCATATGACCGGCAGCGCCGCGCGCCCCTTCCAAAGCGATCAACACCACAAAGGCCGTGCCAATTTGCTTCCAAAGCCCAAACCGCGAGTGCCCCCCCATTAACAAGGCTACAAAGCCAACAATGGCGACTGTTACGATGATCCCAATCCACGACAATCGCTCTTGCAGTTCTTCAACCAACTGACCTTCGCTAAAGCGCCCCGTCGCAATCAACTCGCCGCGCTCCGAAACCAGCTGCCAAGTGGGCAAAGACCGCACGTCGCGCTCGGTGACTGTATCAAGGGTGCCAAAACTCGAGACATCGAAGGTGAAATCTTCAAACCAAGTCACCGAGAGCGCATGAGTCTCCGTTGAATACCGCGCCGCCATGCCATCAACCATGACGACAAAAAGTGCATCGTTCTGCGGCACCACGTAGGCCTCGGCGGCTGTATAGGTCAGCGTCTGATCTGGATTGCGGCGATCAGACAGAAACACATCTCGCAGGGTGCTGTCGGCGTTGACCTCCCCTAAATACAGCACGACCGAATCCACTGGGTGCAAGAATGTTCCCTCTTGCAGAAGCTTGGGCCCAATGTCCTGCTCGAGCTCCGCTTCGCGACGGTCAAAAGCCGCAAGCGACTCAGGCCGCAGATAGAGCGTTATCGACGCGATCATGCAAGAAGCCACCACAGCAAAGTACAGAACGGGACGCGCCAACCGCAGTGGGCTAGCGCCAACCGCCAGCAACACCACCATTTCGCTCTCACGGCGCAATCGGTTGGTGACAAAGACCACAGCTGCAAAAGTCGATACTGGCATGACCGTCCGCAACAACGTCGGCAAAGTGAATGCAGTCATTTCGAAGAACACCCAAGGGGAGTGCCCGCCTGCAAGTAAAGTCGAAAACAAGCCAACCGATCGCGATATCCAGAAAACCCCCACGAAAACAAGGGTGAAAAAAACCCACATGGCAATCAGCTGGCGCAGCATGTAGCCATCGTAACGCGCAATCATCTCTTCGGCATTCCTCGGGCTTTTTCTATGTCGCCAATTTCGTCTCAGGCTGAACTAGCTTAATTTTACAGCAAAGGAAACGCGGCAATTCTCTGAATACAGACCCAAGTGGGCAGTGTATACTGTGTTTGTTTGCATTCTGCCTGAGACCACGCGCTCTGGGTGTCGCGCGACAAGCTACGGATGTGGAGGTTTTTTTCTGCACGATTATCGAAAGCGCCCGGTTTCAGGCATGCCCCAGTGCCCGCATTTAGGAAAGCGTTAAGCATAATCATCAACAATGATGGTGAGTACCGACAGCCATTGCCCTGAGAAAGATGTTTCCATGTCCACCGAGCAGACAGTTGAGGAAAACGAGCTGCCACATTTACCGGTTGGCGCGCACCCGGCTTCAATCCGATCCCTGGAAAAAGCTCTAGAGCAGCTGCGCCAGACAGCAACGCGCAGCCAGTTTCTGGTCGAAGTTCCACGTGACCCAAGCCGCAAAAAAGCTTCGGGTAAGCTGCAAAGGCCGACCTCTTCCGCGGCGCATGCAACTTACGTTGTGATGGCGTCAAAAAATGATCGGCTTGCGGCCACTGAGCGCGAAGCCAGCAGGCGCTATATTGGCGCAAAGAACTTTTTCTGACCCCTGAAGCCGCGCTGCCTTGATCAACTTAAATCGACGCCGGTCCTGAAGGGTCACAATCCGCCACCGAAAAAGCGCTGATAACTAGCGCCTTTCGAGATAGGCCAATATCACCGTAGCATTGCGCCACGGCAAATCGCGCCGCAGCCACTAAGGTAGATTATCGCCGCGCCCCTACACCGCCAAGTGGCGTCCCGCAGCAATTTTCACTGGGTAGCTATCAGTACCCATGGCCCCGGTTAACCTTGTTTTCATGTTTCGTTTCGAAAGTATGAACCACTGCGCTACGGTGAAAATAGGTACGAATGGAGCATCGTTGACCGAAACCTTGTAGCACTCGTTTGTTGCGCTGCGAGGGATTGCGAACTCGGCCAGAAGGCCCATTAAAGAGAATGAAATTCAAACGGATTGCTCGCACGCAGTGATTACTGGAAGGGCACGTAATGACACCACAACTCGGATTTGGGCCTGCGTCGGGACCGATGCATTTCCCCACTGCGCCTGTTGGAATAATAACTTCAGCGCCCCCAACACGGCCGGAATCTCGGGACGAAGTGCAGGGATCACGCCTGTCAAATTTCCTCAGTGATGACATCTCGGCCGAAGGGCGCGACAGTGATCCGACGCGCAGTGGTCGTAGCTTTGCGCCAGCTCTTACCACCTATGTAGATTCCGCGCAAAGACCTCATGACGAAAGTGCTCCACCGCCACCGCAAGAAAAAGCTGCAAGCACAGATATTCCTGCGCCAATGCGGGGCGGAAACCAGATTGTGGTGGCCTCTCCGGTGGAGAGCGCAATTCGAAGCGTCTTGGACCGGCAGTCACCGGTGATAACAGGTGAGGCCATCGGCTCTCCCATTCCGAGCCGTCAAAGTCTGGATGCGGTCGCCCAGTACACCAACGTGCAGGATGTGCTAACACGACTGTCTACCTGAGTGTAAAGCCAGTCCCCCACAAAGTCGTGCGCTTTATGGATAAGCCCGGATTTTTCTGTCCGGGCTTATGTTGATTTTTCTACGTTTTGATAATTGGACGCGCTTGGTCCGCGAGCGCCTCTGCACAGCGGCCACAGGTTCCAGGGAAAGCCGGCGACATACCTACATCGGGCAGGATCTTCCAGCAGCGCTGACATTTTTCGCCTTCAGCCTTTTCAAACACCACGGACACGCCATCCACTTCCGGCATGCGGAAGGCGTCAGAGGGGCTCGGGTCGCCGGTGAGGCTGATTGCAGAGGTTATACAGACATCTGCAAAGTTCACCGACCTCAAAGCGTCAAGCGCAGCCGCATCGCGAATATGCACAACCGGTGCTGCCTCGAGCGAAGCACCGATGACTTTGTCCACTCGCTGCACCTCGAGCGCAGCCGTCACCACACGGCGCGCCTGACGGATCTGTGTCCATTTCGCGGCCAGCGGTTCATTCAGCCAGTCACGCGGGGTGTCGGGCATGTCGATCAGGTGGACCGAGCTGTCGTCCCCCGGGAAGCGCTCCAGCCAGACCTCTTCCATGGTGAAGACCAAGATCGGAGCCAGCCAAGTTGTCAGGCGGTGGAACAGGATGTCCAGCACGGTGCGCGCCGCACGGGCATTCAGCGTGTCCCCGTCGCAGTACAGCGCGTCCTTGCGGATGTCGAAGTAAAACGACGACAGATCCACGGTCGCAAAGTTGAAGATCGCCTGCCACACACCGTTGAAGTCAAAGGATTTATATCCTTGGCGCACCTGATGATCCAGCTCTGCTAGACGATGCAATACCCATTGCTCCAGCTCGGGCATATCTGCGGGCGCGACGCGTTGCTCTTCGGTGAAGTCCCCCAGCGACCCCAACAAGAAGCGCATGGTGTTGCGCAGACGCCGGTAGCTGTCGGCGGTACCTTTCAGGATCTCCGGGCCAATCCGCTGGTCGGCAGTGTAGTCGGTCTGAGCCACCCAGAGCCGCAGGATGTCAGCGCCATATTGTTTGACGACCTCTTCCGGCACGATAGTGTTGCCAAGCGACTTGGACATTTTCATGCCTTTGGCGTCCAGCGTAAAGCCGTGGGTCACAACATTGCGGTAGGGCGCGCGGCCCTTGGTGCCACAGGCTTGCAACAGCGAAGAGTGGAACCAACCGCGGTGCTGGTCGGTGCCCTCCATGTAAACATCGGCGATGCCGTCTTCGGTGCCATCTTTGCGGTCCCGCAGCACGAAGGCGTGGGTGGAGCCAGAGTCAAACCAAACGTCCAGAACGTCGAACACCTGATCGTAGGCCTTAGGGTCTACCAGACCGTCAAGGACCTGTTCCTTGAAGCCATCGGTGTACCAGACATCCGCGCCGTCTTTCTCAAACGCGGCGGTGATGCGGGCGTTCACTTCTTCGTTGCGCAGCAGGAAGTCGGCATCGGTCGGCAGAGCACCCTTCTTTGTGAAACAGGTGAGCGGAACGCCCCAGGCGCGCTGCCGGGACAGAACCCAGTCAGGGCGGGATTCGATCATGGAATACAGACGGTTGCGGCCAGTCTGCGGAGTCCATTTCACCAGCTCATCGATGGACCTCAGCGCGCGTTCACGGATGGTATCACCGTAGTCCCCCATGCCGTCGTCCAGCTTGCGATCCACACCTGCAAACCACTGCGGCGTGTTGCGATAGATGATCGGCGCCTTAGAGCGCCAGGAATGGGGATAGCTGTGCTTGATCTTGCCGCGCGCCAACAGGCCGCCGACCTCGACCAGTTTGTCGATGATCGTCTTATTCGCGTCGCCCTCGCCGCCTTTGCGGTTCAGGATGTGTTTGCCGCCAAAGAACGGCAGGTCGGCGCGGAACCCGCCGTCGTCCATGACGTTGTAGGTGATCACCTGTTCGAGCATGCCGAGGTCACGGTAAAGCTCAAATTCTTCCATACCGTGAGACGGCGCGCAGTGGACAAAACCGGTACCTTCGGTGTCGGTCACAAAGTCTGCCGCGCGGAAGTCACGGATGTCATCCCATTCGCCAGTCGCGCCTTCGGCTCCCGCGAGCGGGTGGGTCAGCCGAGCATCTGCCAATTCAGACACGGGTACGTCCGCGACGCGAGTGTACTGG
>SPLB01000083.1 GCA_004566265.1 Paracoccaceae bacterium
CCCATTTCAGAATATCGCTCGGCCTCTTCCAGCCAATTCGGGCGCACTTTCACTTGCAGGAAAAGGTGGATCTTACGGCCCAGAAATTCTTCAAGCTCGACACGGGCGGCCTGCGACACGGACTTGATGGTTTCTCCGCGCTTGCCCAGAACAATGCCTTTGTGACCATCGCGGACCACATAGATCATCTGGTCGATGCGGGCGGAACCATCTTTGCGCTCTTCCCATTTTTCGGTCTCTACGGTCAGCTGGTAGGGCAATTCCTGATGCAGACGCAGTGTGAGTTTCTCGCGGGTCATTTCGGCCGCGATCATGCGCAGGGGCAGGTCGGCAATCTGGTCTTCGGGGTAGAGCCAGGGGCTCTCAGGCAATTCGCCTGCCAGCCAGTCGCGCAGATCTTGCACGCCATAGCCGCGCTCGGCCGAAATCATAAACGTCTCGGCAAAGGCGTAGCGTTCGTTCAAATCCTGTGCCAATTCCAGCAGTTCTTCGGCCTGCACCTTGTCGATCTTGTTGATTGCAAGCGCAACACGGCGACCGGTGGCAACCTCTTCCAAACCTTCAAAGATACGCTCCACGCCTTCAGTGACGCCCCGGTGCGCCTCTACCAGCATAACGATCACATCGGCATCTGCAGCCCCCCCCCAGGCCGCAGCCACCATGGCGCGATCCAGATGGCGACGGGGTTTGAACAGCCCCGGCGTGTCTACAAACACGAGCTGGGCGTCGCCTTCCATTGCCACGCCACGAATGCGGGCGCGGGTGGTTTGCACTTTGTGCGTTACAATCGAGACTTTTGCCCCCACCATTCGGTTCAGGAGCGTGGATTTCCCGGCGTTCGGCTCGCCGATCAGGGCAACAAAGCCCGCGCGTGTGGTCATGGTATCCATCCTGTCAAAAGCGGGCTTGGGCATACAGGAGTTTGCCGGGCCCCGCCAGAGATCAATTCCAAAGGCATTGCCGCTATGCGTTTTCAGCTGCGACCGCTTGCACCATAGTCGCAAGGACGCGCATATGGGACAATAGACACCAAAGCCAGCCCAAAGAAGGGCACGCCAACCTTTTCCCTTGCCTATGCTGAAAGACCCAACATGAAACGTCGCGATTTTCTGATGAGCTCTGGGGCCGCTGCGGTTGGCCTTGTCGCGGCACAAAACGGGCTGATGGCCGCGCACCCCCCTGCGCAGGATCTGGTCATCCAAAAAGCCGCCTATCGATTCCGCGACAGCGTCACACAGGGGCTGGTCAGCCTGAGCGCGGATGCACCACCCCCTGTCCTACGCGGGCGCGTGGGGCAACCGATGCGACTCGCCGTGACCAATCAAACGCCAGACTATACCGCAATGCACTGGCATGGGTTGCGCATTCCCAATGCAATGGACGGTGTGCCCTATCTGACCCAATTGCCCATCGCCCCGGACGAAACGTTTCTTTATGAATTCACACCGCCGGACGCCGGCACCTATTGGTACCACCCGCACTGCATGACCATGGCCCAGATGGCCCATGGGCTGACCGGCGTCATGGTCATCGAAGAACGTGGGGATTCAGGCTTTGACAGCGAAGAAGTGCTAAACCTGCGGGATTTCCGCCTGGCCGATGATGGCGGCTTCCTGCCCTACTACACGGCCCGTGGTGCAGCGCGCGGCGGAACCCACGGGAATGTGCTGACGGCCAATTGGCAGCAAGAGCCTGTGTATGATCACGTGGCGGGGTCGCTGGTGCGGCTGCGGATCGCAAACACCGACACCACGCGAATCTATCGGCTGCATCTGGAGGATGCCGAGGCGCGGATCATTGCCTGGGACGGGCATCCGGTGCGGCAAGCGCTGGACCTGCCCTCGCCTAAGGCACCACTTTTTGTTGGTCCCGGTCAGCGGGTGGATTTTGCCGTGCGGATGCCGGATGGCGAAGGGCGGGATGTGCCAATCATTGCAGAGCTACCCGGACGCGAGACCCAAATCATGGCCCGGTTGCGCAGTGTAGGAGCCTCTTTAAAGCGTCACCTGAATGACCTTCCGCCGCTGCCCGAAAACCCCGTCACCCGGCCCGATCTGGAAAAGGCAGAAATGCACGAATTCGTATTCGGCTGGACACCCGAAGGGGGGGCGCCTGATGACGGGTTGTGTGGATCACTGGGGTATAGTTTCTGGTCAATCAACCGAACACCATGGATGGGCGACGCGGCCACAGGGAGCGGCCCGCTGGCAGTGCTGGAACGGGGCAAATCCTATGTCCTGCGGCTGCGGAATGAGAGCCCGAACCTGCACCCCATCCATCTGCATGGGCTGGTGTTTTTGCCGATCCGGTCAAACCGGCGGGCGCTGCCAGCACTTTTGACGGATACCGCGCTTCTGTTGAAGGGCGAGGTGATCGACATTGCACTGGTGGCGGACAACCCCGGCGACTGGGCCTTCCACTGCCATGTGATCGAACACCAGAAAACAGGTCTCGCGGGTTATATCCGCGTGACCTGAAGCGGTTATTTCGCTTCGAGTTTGGCCAGAAGGGCCTTGGCCGCAGCCTGCTCGGCCAGACGTTTTGAACCTGCGGTTGCGCGTTCTTCGGTGCCATCCTGCAATTGTGCTGCAATGGTAAAAACCGGCTCGTGATCCGGGCCGGAGCGTTCCAGCAGCACATAGGCGGGCGGCGGTTGGCGGCGGGCCTGCACATATTCCTGAAGCGCGGTTTTAGGATCGCGCGCGTCCTCTTCGACCGCACCAATGCGATCCCCCCACAGGCGGAGGATCACCGCTTGCGCCGCCTCAAACCCTGCATCCTTGTACACTGCGGCGATGACCGCTTCCATCGCGTCGCCCAACAACGCCTGCTTGCGGCGACCACCGGTCATCATCTCTGAGCGCCCCAGTTTAAGGACGGCGCCAAGGTCGATCTCGCGCGCGACATCTGCGCATGCCTCTTTGCGCACAAGCGCGTTGAACCGGGGGGCAAGCTGGCCTTCGGTGGCTTTGCGGTCGTGATCCAACAGAGCCGTTGCCATCACCAAACCCAGAACACGATCCCCCAGAAACTCCAGCCGCTGGTTGTCTTCGCGATTGGCGGTCGACACCGACGGATGCGTCAGCGCGCGGATCAGCAGTTCGGGTGTGGTGAATTCATGCCCCAGACGCCCTTGGAATGCGCGCATGTCCTTGGATAGTTTCACGTGATCTCCTTGCCCGTCGCTTTGGTCCGTTTCATCTGGGCACTCAGGCCCTGCAGTTTGCGTTGCAAATATAGCTCAAACAGGCTGGCGACAAGCTCTGCACCTCATCCCTGGGCCAACCAATCAGACGGCCGACAAAATCCGCATCTTGCACCGGATGGTGATAGACCAGCACATCGCCGCGCTCTGGCTCTCTCCATAGTCGTGTCACGGGTACATGGGCCCCAACGAAAAGCGCTGGCACCTGACGGGATCCAATAGGGCGCCCAATACCCGCGCGAGGCCACAAGGGCCGCAAACACATAGACAAGCCGCTTTCCCCACACGCCTACATGCAGGATCTGATCCTCTCTGGCCGGGCGGCGCGTCATCAGCACAAGCGACAGGATCAGATTGAGCGGGAAAACCACCATCAGCCACATCCATTGCCCAGACCAGCCAAGATCATTAAGGCGACGGCGGCAATGGCCGAACAGGAAAAGCACTGACACCGCACAGACAGGCGCCCACCACATGCGGTCGGTGCCGAGTTTTGGAAGGGTCATCCAAAACGCAAAA
The DNA here is from genome assembly GCA_004566265.1 of Paracoccaceae bacterium. Lineage (GTDB taxonomy): Bacteria > Pseudomonadota > Alphaproteobacteria > Rhodobacterales > Rhodobacteraceae > Epibacterium. Next base: position 3,725 of record SPLB01000083.1, read on the forward strand.
GCCGCGACACACAAGAAGAATGCCGCGGCGAAGCCGATCCGCCCCGTCCGGCCGCACCAGTTAAACGCGGCGGACAGAAAGGTGAAGATGGTCATTCAATGGCCTTGAAGTACCGGTCGCTGCGCCACTCCCAGAAGAAGAACATGGACCGGCCAGCTGACGACAACATGATCCGGTCTGCGCGACCGATTAGGTTTTCATAGGGCACATAGCCCACACCGTTCAGCGACTGGTCCACACGGCTGTCGATGGAATTGTCGCGGTTATCCCCCATGAAGAAATAATGCCCTTCGGGCACGTGGTAGATGCCGGTGTGATCGGTGGATTGGTTGCGAATATTTATGATTGCATGGCTGCTGCCACCCGGCAGTGTTTCGACTTGGCGCTCTTTCTGGCAGACACCGCCTTCACCAACTGGACCGTTGATACATAGGGGGTATCTTCCGATGGGGCCCTGAGGCTCTTTGATCTCATCAAAAGTACCATCAGCGCTCAGCTCAACCGCCTTGGCATTGATATGAAGAACGCCGTTCTTCACCTGAATCTTGTCGCCGGGCATCCCTACGAGACGCTTGATATAATCAACGCCGCTTACCGGATGACGGAACACAACCACGTCTCCGCGTTCGGGATCACCTGCCAGGATTCGGGTGTTGTCCCCTCCAATAAATCCACAAATGGATTGCGCGTCGATGTTCACACCCAGACTCGGGATGCGAATGGATGGGCAGGACGCATAGGAGTAGCCATAGGCCATTTTGTTGACAAAAAGGAAATCACCGATCAACAGGGTCTGCTTCATTGACCCTGACGGGATCCAGAAGGGCTGAAAAAACAGCGTGCGAAACACCCCGGCAATCAAAAACGCATAAACAATGGTCTTGATGCTTTCGACAAAGGAATTTCCTGCAGCGGTCTTGGTGGCCATCCGTCTCTCCGGTCCAAAAGGTAGCGTCTGGAGCTACATGCGAGCCCCAGTGCGTCAAGTCAAGGTTTAGGGTGGATTGCGGATGCCAAGGGGCGCGCTTCGATCACAACAAAAGCCTGCGCCCAAGGGTGATCATCTGTCAGCGTCACATGAATGATGGCCTCGTGGCCTTCGGGGGTCATGACATCCAGACGTTCGCGCGCCCAGCCCGTGACCTCCATCACCGGTTGACCAGACTTGAGGTTCGTGACCGCCATGTCCTTCCAGGAAATGCCCATCGCCAGACCGGTGCCAAGTGCCTTGGAACACGCTTCTTTCGCGGCCCAGCGTTTAGCATATGTACCTGCCACATCCTTACGGCGCTCTGCCTTGGCCTGTTCGGTGTCGGTGAATACCCGGTTCTTGAAACGGTCGCCAAATCGGTCGAGCGTGCCAGCGATGCGATCTATGTTTGAAAGGTCAGAACCAATACCAAGGATCATTTTATCATCCGCAGCTTAGCGCTGCTTGTTCCTTTTCACAGTGCGAAACTGCGACCGTGCAGCAAGTCCCAGAAAGAAGCGCACCACAAGGAAGGTGAATCCCGCATGTAAAAGAGACAGCGCCATCAAAATGCCCGCGCCACCGGGCTGCGCCATCAGCCCCCTGATCTGCGGCACCACATAGCTTCCCATTGCCACAGCAACCAATGAAATAGCCAGCGCCACGGCGGCGGCGACGCGCGCAAAACGCCACATCTGGATTTTGTCTGGCAGCGCGTCATTGGCTTGCACATATTTTTGCCCCTCGATCATCGCCGCTCCAATCGCAGGGATCAACGCCATGCCGCCATTTGCAAAATCGGTTTCGAAAAACAGCTTCAGCAGCACAGAAATCGCGACCAAGCCCAGCATGAACCCAAAATAGGTCAGAGCAAACCGTTGCAGTTTCATGCCTCTGAGTTCCCGGTGCGGGCTTCGTCCATCAGGCGGCGCATTTCCTTTACCGCCGGGCCGAGGCCACGGAAAACGGATTCACCAATGAGGAAGTGGCCGATATTCAGCTCCATCACCTCAGGAATGGCCGCAATCGGACCAACTGTGTCATAGGTCAGGCCGTGGCCTGCGTGGACCTCGAGACCCAGCGAATGGGCAAAAGCCGCCATTTCAGTCAGCGCTGCCAGTTCCCGGTCACGCGCCTCAAACTCTCCCTCGGCGTGATAATCGCAATAGGCACCGGTGTGGAGTTCAATGACCTCAGCCCCGATGCGATGCGCTGCCTCGATCTGTTTCTGATCCGCTGCAATAAAGATCGACACACGGCAGCCTGCGTCCCGAAGCGGAGCAATGAAGTGGGCCAGGCGGTTTTCATCGCGAGCGACTTCCAGTCCGCCTTCGGTGGTGCGCTCTTGGCGTTTTTCAGGGACAATGCAGACCGCATGCGGTTTGTGACGCAGGGCAATTTTCTGCATCTCATCGGTCGCGGCCATTTCAAAGTTCAAAGGACCTGCGAGCGCTGCCATCAGCCCATCAATATCCGCATCTGTGATGTGGCGACGGTCTTCGCGCAGGTGGGCGGTGATGCCATCAGCGCCCGCTTCTTCCGCCAGTTTGGCAGCGCGGACCGGGTCAGGATAGGCACCGCCACGCGCATTGCGCACGGTGGCAACATGGTCAATGTTCACGCCAAGGCGAAGGCGGGTCTGAGCCATTTTGAAAACTCCCGATTTCTTTTCTGCCAGCACCCTATCTAGCCGCGCGAGAGGGGCAAGGGAGGAATTGTACCAATATGGGTATGCTCTTGGAGATCAGTCGCCATTTCCGGCCTGCGGTTTTCCGGAAGGCGGATGCCGGCTGTTCACCGCCTCATATTCCGCGCGTTGACGGATGGCTTCGAATTTTTCTTTGATCTTGGCGCGGCGCCGCGTCTGGTACACGTGAATCAGTGGCACCGCGATCAGATAAACCGTCGTCGCGCAGATCGCGCCCGGTATCAGCCCGCCAACCAAATACGGGAGGAACACCTCGTCAAAAAACACCGACAGCCCATGCCAGTCAGGCGAACGATCGGTGAACAGCGAGGTAAAGTTAAACCACAAATCCCCAGCCGCTTCTTTGAACTTTTCTCCGACCGAGGTATCCTGTTCCTCAAAATGTGTGCCGAGTAGCCAGTGACCGATGCGCATGGATATGGTCGCAATCAACACAAAGGTCACCGGGTTGCCCAGAAATGTCGACATCAGCGCCGCCAGAATATTGCCTCGCATGATCCAACCAATCAGACCCGCGATCACAAAGTGAAATCCAAAAAACGGCGTAAAGGATGAGAAAACCCCGGCCCAGATGCCGCGTGCAATGCGTTCTGGTGCGTCTGGCAGTCGCCGAATCCGGTGCTTTACATAGTGGAAGGCACGCCCCCAGCCGCCGCGCGGCCAAAAGAAATCCGCAATGACCCGCATCAGCGAACGTTTTTCCCTGCGCCTAAAAACCACGGAGGCAGTCCTTGTCCTTAACCTTGGGTTACCCCATACAGGGCACCTGTCTGCTATTCCCTGAAACGGGCCACTGCTGCAACATCGCTTTCCGCTTCGAGCATCAAAACAAGCGAATGTAGCTGTTCCACGTCGCGCAATTCTACATTGACCATCAAGCGGTAAAAGTCAGGTTTGCGATCAACAAATTCGAGGTTGGAAATATTGGCTTTTTTTTCACCAATCAAAGTGCACATCCGACCAAGGACGCCAGCATCATTGCCGATTGTTACCTCCAGCGTCGTATCATAGACCGCCGGGTGGGTTCCAGAATGCCAGTTGACATCCATCCAGCGTTCTGGCTGATCCTCAAATTCGACCAGACGCGCGCAGTCTGCCGCGTGAATTTCAACCCCTTCGCCGCGGGTGGCAATGCCAATAATGCGTTCGCCCGGCAACGGTTCACAGCACTTGGCCCGCTTAAAGTTCTGCCCCGGCTGCAGACCAATCACCGCACGGCGCGGCGAAATTTCATCGCCTTCGGCGTTCGTTAATTCAGGATAAACCGCCTGCACCACGTCATGGGCCGTGATCACAGCAGCGCCAAGACGAGCCAGCAATTCGGTTACATCACCGACACGAAGGGCGCGTGCGGCGGTTTCGAGCGCTTTGTCAGTCGCTTTTTTATTCACATGCTCAAAGGCAGAGCGCGCAAGTTCTTGGCCCAAACGCACAAAACGCTCCCGGTCCAGTTCGCGCAGCGCACGGCGAATGGCGGTACGTGCCTTGCCAGTGGTCGCAATGTCCAGCCAGCTAACCTGCGGGGTCTGACCCGCAGCAGTGATCACCTGGACCGACTGGCCATTGCGCAGACGCGTCCAAAGCGGCACGCGAATGCCGTCAACCTTGGCCCCAACGCAGGCGTGGCCGATCCGCGTGTGAATCGCATAAGCAAAATCAATTGGCGTCGCCCCTTTGGGCAGCTTGGTCACGTCACCTTTGGGCGTGAAGCAAAAAACCTGGTCCGAATACATCTCGAGCTTCACCGCTTCGAGGAATTCATCGTGGTCTTCCTCCGCGTCAAACTGTTCCGTCAGACCTGAAATCCATTTCGCGGGATCAACGGCAAAGGGGTTCTCGGTCCGGACTCCGTCGCGATAAGACCAATGCGCTGCAACGCCGGATTCGGCGACATCATGCATTTGCCGCGTCCGCATCTGCACCTCGACCCGTTTTCCGTCACGGCCCGAAACCGTTGTGTGGATAGACCGATAGCCATTCGATTTTGGCTGGCTGATGTAATCCTTGAACCGGGTCGGCACCGCGCGCCAGCGCTGGTGGATCACACCAAGGGTTGCATAACAATCGGCCTCGGTCTGAGTGATGACCCGAAAGCCGTAGATGTCGGAAAGACGTGAAAATCCCTGATCTTTTTCCTGCATCTTGCGCCAGATGGAATAAGGCTTTTTTGCGCGACCAAAGACCTCGGCCTCAATGCCCGCCTTGTCCAACTCATACCGCATATCACCTGTGATGCGATGGATCACATCGCCGGTTTCGCGTTGCAGCGTCACGAAGCGACGGATGATCGACTGGCGGCCTTCCGGATTCAGTACTTTGAAAGCGAGGTCTTCCAGTTCTTCGCGCATCCATTGCATACCCATGCGCCCCGCGAGCGGAGCATAGATATCCATCGTCTCGCGCGCCTTGATTGATTGCTTTTCAGGGCGCATCGCGCGGATGGTCCGCATATTGTGCAGACGGTCGGCGAGTTTCACCAAGATGACCCGCAGGTCCTTGGACATCGCCATAAAGAGCTTGCGGAAGTTTTCCGCTTGTTTGGTTTCGCGAGAGGACAACTGTAGGTTCGTCAGCTTGGTCACCCCATCGACCAGCATTGCAACCTCATCGCCAAAACGGCGCGCGACCTCTTCATAGGACGCTTTGGTGTCCTCTATTGTGTCGTGTAAAAGAGCCGTGATAATCGTGGCATCATCCAGACGCTGCTCCGTCAGGATGGCCGCCACTGCCACGGGATGCGTAAAATAGGGCTCACCCGAATGGCGGAACTGACCGTCGTGCATGGCCTCGCCAAAGGCATAGGCATCACGCAACC
>SPLB01000084.1 GCA_004566265.1 Paracoccaceae bacterium
GCTGACGAGGTCCGAGCAATCGAAACCGCCGGTCACTCAGTCGCGACAGGGGCGGAGTAACGCAGATGTCATCTTCAATTGCATCCCCGGCCCCGGAAGGCGGCTACCAATTTTACGTCACTGAAGATCCTCACCATGCGCATGGTGGGGACGACGAAGAGCACCACCACGAAACCGGCACCATGCTTGGTTTCTGGATCTACCTGATGAGCGACTGCCTAATCTTTGGCATTCTCTTTGCGGTGTACGCGGTGGTAGGTCAGAGTTATGCAGCTGGCCCCTCCCCCGCGGATCTGTTCGAGATCGACAAGATCCTGCTCGCCACTTTCTTCCTGTTGTTCTCTTCGATCACTTACGGATTTGCCGTGATCAACATGCAGCAGAAGAAGCAGAATGCGATGATGTTCTGGCTGATCATTACCGGCCTCTTCGGTTTTGGCTTCCTGGTGATGGAGGTACTGGAATTCCAGCACCTCGCGCATTTGGGCGCGGGTCCCGGAGCAAGTGCCTTTCTGTCTGCTTTCTGGACGCTGGTTGGCACCCATGGTCTGCACGTGACCGCAGGCTTCATTTGGCTCATTGTACTTCTGGTTCAGGTGAAAATGCATGGTTTGACAGAGGCAAATACGCGCCGGATCCTGTGCCTCAGCCTGTTCTGGCACTTTCTCGACCTGATCTGGATCGGGGTGTTCTCCTTTGTCTATCTCACCGGAGTGCTGCTATGAGCTCGCATGACCATTCCGACCACGGATCGTATAGATCCTACATCATCGGCTTCCTGCTGTCGGTTGTTCTGACGGTTGTGCCATTTTGGATCGTCATGGCGGACGTTGATGTCAGCCTTGGCGTAGCGCTGGCGGTTATCTTTGGCCTTGGTGCAATCCAGGTTTTGGTGCACGTCTACTACTTCCTGCATGTCACCGTCCAAGCGGAAGATGGCTGGCAGTTCATGTCACTCTTGTTCACTGCGATCCTGCTGATCATTATCATGTCCGGCTCTATCTGGGTCATGCTGCATCTGCACGAAAACATGATGCCCGCACATGAGCAGATCGACCGCGTTCGTAATGTCAAATGACCAAGCGTCGCCTGACGAATGAAGAAACCGATGCGCGTCCACTTTACGTGGACGCGCTTCTTCTAGTTTTGGCAGGGATTGTCTTTCTAACATTGGTCAAACTTGGCAATTGGCAAATGGGCCGCCTACACTGGAAGCTTGGCCTCATTGAACAGGTGGAAACCCGCGCATACGGCACCCCCGTCGCAATCCCGGCGGCTGATCCTTTACCAGAATATCTGCGTGTGATCGCCAGCGGGGAGTTCCGCCATGATCTGAGCCTCCGCATAAAGGCCGTCACCGACATTGGCCCCGGCTACTGGATCATGACCCCCCTCTTAAGCCAGGAAAGCGCCATTTGGGTCAACCGCGGCTTCGCGCCAACCGGGTATGATCCCGCAGAATTGGAGCAGCCTCTCGGAACGCAAGACATAGTGGGTCTGGCACGACTGAGCCGACCCAACGGTACGCTACTCGAACAGAACGACGCTGAAACCAACCGTTGGTTCTCTGCCGACCTCCCGGCAATGAACTCAGCTGTTGGCCTTGGAGCGCGCGAGACGTTTTTTATTGATGCGGAACGAACGTCTGCACCCGGCATATGGCCGCAGGGTGGTCTTACGATTGTAGAGTTCCGTAATAACCACCTCAGCTACGCGCTGACATGGTACGCCATGGCGGCCCTTTTCTTGGTGGCGATGATTTATGTGATTCATTCGCGACGGAAGGCAAGCCAAGCGCCTGACTAAAGTCAGCTTCGCACTTAGAGAATCGTCTTTGCCTATGTTGGGCTCAGCGCACCTCGGCCTCACTGATTCCTCACTTTTCATTTCTTGTGTCGTTTTTTGATTTTGCGTGACCACTGAAACTCCATGCAGCCCGTGCCAAAGCCGGGTTCAAAAACGACTTCCACATAGGGTTTTTCGACATAGCTCTCATGCCCTGCCCTTTCGATATACGTTTGCGTGGAATTAATCGTTATTTTTTCTTCCAACTTTTCAGTAGCTTAATTGAAAACAGCCTAAATTTCAGCACCTTACCTGACGCAAGTCTATTCAAAAATGCCCGAATGCGTCCCAAGACTCCTTAAACACGACCCAAAGCCTGAGACATGTCTTGAACATAGTTTTCTCTGTCGCAAATAACGTATTTCGCAGGAACGGAGCAGCTAGATTAGCCCTCCAGGAGGCTCGTCTTTTGACGCGCACGACAAGATGTCGAGACCTCGAAGATTTATCAACCATGAACGGTTTAGCGCAGATCAGGAGCTGGCGACCGTTCGACAGCAAGCAAGCCGCATCAGGCGGCAGGAGAGCCAGGGCAATGGGGAAAAATATTGGTGAATTGATCGCTGCTCGTAAACCGGGTCACGCACTGCAGCAGGCTTTTTACAACGATATCGACGTCTTTCAGACCGACCTGGAAGAGATTTTTTACAAAGAATGGCTGTTCGCCATTCCGGCTTGCGATCTTGGAAAAGCAGGCAGTTTTGTCACCC
>SPLB01000085.1 GCA_004566265.1 Paracoccaceae bacterium
GATCTTCTTCCTTGCCGGTCACGAGACCTCGGCTTCGGCCTTGTCGTGGGCACTCTACCTGCTTGCTCGCGATGTAGACTGGCAGGACAAGCTGGCACAAGAGGCGGCTTGCGTGCCTGAACTCACCTTTGGAAATCTGTCGAAACTGAAATTGACACGGGATGTGTTTCGCGAGGCGTTGCGGCTGTATCCGCCGGTGCCGATGATGGTGCGTGAGACAACCCAGCCTGAACTGTTTCGTGACCGCGAAATCCCCGACGGCGCGCAATTGGTGCTGAGCCCATGGCACCAGCATCGCCATGAACTCTATTGGGACAACCCAGACGCCTTTGATCCTGGGCGGTGGCAGACCGAGGCAGGAAAGGCCAGTGCACGCCGCGCCTACATGCCGTTTTCAGCTGGGGCACGAGTCTGCACAGGCGCAGCCTTTGCCATGCTGGAAGGGGTTTTGATCCTTGCAACGCTGCTGCGCGACTATCGCTTTGCCACTGTGGAAGGACGCGATCCTGAACCTGTTGCGCATCTGACAGTCCGGTCCCGAAATGGCATCTGGTTGAAGGTTACACCACGGGATCGTCCGATGTCAGGCGATCCTGAAGATCATTAAGAACAAACAGGCGAATGGCTGATGCAAGGCCGCAGTCTTCGCCGCGCATTTCATCAATTTCGGCAGCCAAGTCATTGATAGGGCGATTTAATTCTTCGGAGATGTCCCGGAAGGCGAACCAGAAATCATCCTCCAAGGACACTGACGTCCGGTGGCCTTTTAGGGTCAGCGAATGTTTCTGAGGGCGTTGGAAGTCCATGGTCAGTCGTCGATCTTATGGCCGTCATGGTTCCGGCGCAGCTTTGCGACCTTGGCGACTTCCAGCTTTTTCTCGGCCTTGGTGCGTCCAAACTTTACAGCATTCTCGTCCCCAGCGCGCCTTTTTTCGGCCCGGTTCTTCGCTTTGCGGAAATGGTTCAGGTTTAAGATCTTTGCCATGTCCACGAGGATAAGGGTTTGCAATGGGATTGTCAGCCTTTGTGACTGCGTGCGCCAAAATTAAACGCCCGGCGTCGGCCGGGCGTTTAGTGGGTGTCCTGCCGCCCAGCGCGGTTCAGGCTTTGGGGCCAATCATCTGCTCGGGGCGGACCACGGCGTCGAAGGTTTCCTCATCAACAAAACCCAGCGCAATGGCCTCTTCTTTCAGGGTGGTGCCGTTTTTATGCGCGGTCTTTGCAACGGTAGTGGCGTTGTCGTAGCCGATGGTCGGCGCCAGGGCTGTGACTAGCATCAGCGACTCTTTCATCAGCTTGTCGATGCGCGGCTCGTTAGCTTTGATACCGTTCAGCATACGCGTCGTGAAGCTGTCTGCTACGTCGCCCAACAGCTGCATGGACTGAAGCAGGTTGTAGGACATCATTGGGTTGTAGACGTTCAGCTCAAAGTGACCCTGAGACCCCGCGAATTTGATCGCTGCATCATTGCCCATGACGTGTGCGGCAACCTGCGTCATTGCTTCGGCCTGTGTCGGGTTTACTTTGCCCGGCATGATGGAGGAGCCCGGTTCGTTTTCCGGCAGGATCAGCTCACCCAGACCGGAACGAGGACCAGAACCCAAGAAACGGATATCGTTGGCAATCTTGTACATCGCACCGGCAACAGAGGCGAGCGCGCCGGACATGAACACCATGGCGTCATGGGCGGCCAGCGCCTCGAACTTATTCGGCGCGGTCACAAAGGGCAGGCCGGTGATTTCGGCCATATTTGCAGCGACGGTTTCGCTCCAGCCGGGGGCGGTGTTCAGGCCGGTGCCAACCGCGGTGCCACCTTGGGCGAGCTCATAGATGCCAGGCAGGGCAGATTCGATGCGCTGGATGCCCATGCGGATTTGGTGGGCATAGCCGCCAAATTCCTGACCAAGGGTCAGCGGGGTCGCATCCTGGGTGTGGGTGCGGCCGATTTTGATGATGTCTTTGAACTCTTCCGACTTTGCCTCGAGACCAGCGAGCAGCTTGTTCAGGCCGGGCAGCAGCACGTCGCGCACGGTCATTGCAGCAGCAATGTGCATTGCAGTCGGGAAGGTGTCGTTGGAGGACTGACCCATGTTGCAATGGTCATTGGGGTGCACGGGATCTTTGGAACCAATCACGCCTCCAAGGATTTCAATCGCGCGGTTGGCGATGACCTCATTGGAGTTCATATTAGACTGGGTGCCGGAGCCGGTCTGCCAGACAACCAACGGAAAATTGTCGTCAAACTTGCCCTCAAACACCTCCGCCGCAGCCTGGATCACCGCGTCGGCGATTTTTTCATCCATCTTGCCGTCTGCTTTGTTAGCCATGGCGCAGGCCTGTTTGATCACGCCCAGCGCACGCACGATGGCGACGGGTTGTTTTTCCCAACCAATTGGGAAGTTCATAATCGAGCGCTGGGTCTGCGCGCCCCAATATTTGTCAGAAGGGACCTCGAGTGGGCCAAAGCTGTCGGTTTCGGTGCGTGTGTTCGACATCGTGTCTGTCTCCGTCGCTAGAGCAACAATTTAGTATACCGGTGTATGCCGTTTAGCCGCTGCGCGCATGATTTTCAATTCATCTGATCGAAGGTCGGTACGCTTAGGGCTGGAACTGCGCACTGTATAAGGTGCTCTTGAGCAAAGCGCCATTGTTCACCTCTCCGAAGCGTTCTACATTGGCGGTAAATGTGCATCATTTTGTTCCAGCTTCATTCAGAGGTGCTGCTCCACATGGATAAGATTGCGACGACATCTTTTTGCGAGCGCATGGCGCGTCTGACGTTGCGGCTGCACCAAGGCATTCTGAGGGCGGCCCTTGCGCTGGGGGTGCTTGTCGCTGCAACAGGTTCGCAGGCGGATACAGCGAATATTTCGCGGTTCGTGGGGTATTACGAAGGCGACGCCGAAGTCACGCAATTGAATGGCCAGACAGAGCTGCGATCGATGGACGTCTGGATCAAGGAAACCAAAGACGGTTTTTTCGTCGAATGGCATACGGCGGTTTCGCGTGCAGAGGGGCGGCAAAAGAAAAAGACCTATAAGATCGATTTTCAAGCATCTGAACGGCCAGGCGTGTTTGCTGCGGCAATGACCACCAATGTATTCGGTCACACAGTGCAAATGAACCCTATGAAAGGCGAGCCTTATGTCTGGGCGCGCATAATAGGCGAGACGCTGACAGTTTTTTCGCTCTATGTGGCGGAAAATGGCGACTATCTGATGCAGCAATACGACCGCACGCTGGTGGAAAACGGATTGAGACTGAACTTTTCCCTGCATCGCAACGGAATGCCGTCCCATTCTGTACAGACTTACCTTAAGCGAAATTTGTAATGCGCCTGGGATAAAAAAAGCGCCGCTGGAATTATGTCAGGGGCGCTCTGTTCATGGGGGTCATGGGGCTGAGGAGCGTCCAAATTATTTTCGAAAGCTGTCCAGTGACACAACATCGGCGTCTTTCTTAGCCTCCGAAGCCGGACTATCTTCGTCTTTCTCTTCAAAGTCTGGCAGGGTTTCGGTTGCGATGATATCTTCGTCCTCTTCGAGCGCGTTTTCAAACCGAAGCCCGAATTCCACGGAAGGGTCGACAAAGGTTTTGATCGCATCGTACGGAATGTAAAGCGGTTCGGGGCTGTCGCCGAAGTTTAGCGTGACGGCAAACCCATCTTCGCCGACGTCGAGGTTGTCAAACCATTGCTGCATGACCACGGTCATTTCACCAGGATAGCGGTCTGAAAGCCAATCAGCCAGTTCAGCGTCTGCATGGGCAGTGTCAAACGTGATGAAGAAGTGATGATTGCCCGGCAGTCCATTTGCCGCAACATCCTCAAGCACGGTGCGGATCAAGCCACGCATGGCACGATGCATTAGGTTACCGTAATCGATTTGCCGGGACATGTTTGTCTACCCTCTTGTCGTTAGCTCAAGCATAGGACTTTTTGATGTGTGAACGAAAGCCTTTGCATCTGCCTTTTGGAACTATTTTTCCGCATATGCAATGATGGTAAAAGAAGTCTGAACACTATCTAAACGCGCCCGTCAATACGCCCGCGGCAGCCATAATTGTCAGCATAAGCAGCAGTTTTCCACCACACAAGCGGTGTACCAGCGGTGCGAGCCCCACCAAAACCAAAGCAACAATGTCAAGGCTGGACCAGATAGGCAGAAGCACGCCGAAGCCCGAGGTTACCTGTTCCGTGAACAATAAGTGTAGCGTGAACCAAATCGAAAGGTTCAGCATCATACCTGCTACGGCTGCGGTGATCGCGTTGAGTGCGCCTTGAAGGCGGGGCAGGCGGGTGATGTGCTCCAGATACGGGGCCGCGGCAAAAATCCAGAGAAAGCAGGGTGTAAAAGTGGCCCAAAGCGCGACCAAACCCGCCGAAAGCGCCATGACAGCGCCGCCCTGACCGTGACCTGCCAGCATGGCGACAAACTGCGTCACCAGAACGAGCGGACCAGGAGTGGTTTCAGCAAGACCCAAGGCGTCGATCATCTGGCCTGGACTGATCCATCCGTGATCGCTCACAACGGTTTGAGTCACATAGGCCAACACTGCGTAAGCGCCGCCAAATGTTACCACGGCCAGCTTTGCAAAAAACCAACCAAGATTGGCTAAAAACTGGGAATCGATCAACGACAGCGCGGCCAGCGGAGCCAACCAGATCGCGGCCCAAAACAGAACAGTGCGCAAATGGCCGCGGGGGACACTTAAAGGGGCACTCACAGCAGCGCTCTTCGCGGAAGAGCGCTGGAAGAGGCCAAATCCTGCGGCAAGTGCAACCACCATCGGGAAGGGGAGGTTGAACAGGAACACGGCCAGAAACCCAGCAACCGCGATGGCTTGACTGGCGCGGTCCTTCAGCGCCTTTTTGGCGATTCGTGTCAGGGCTTGGACAACTATTACGATAACGGCGGCTTTCATCCCCAAAAAACCCGCTTGCACCCAGGGTACGCCACCAAACAAAACATAAAGCCAGACCAGGGCCGCGATCACCATTGCGCCTGGCAGGACAAACAATAATCCAGCCAATAGACCACCGGCAACACCGCGCAAACGCCATCCGGCATAGGTGGCCAACTGCATAGCCTCGGGTCCAGGCAACAGCATGCAAAAAGACAGTGCGCGCAAGAAATCGTCTTCCTTTAGCCAGCCGCGGTCTTCCACCAGTTCTTTATGCATCAGCGCGATCTGCGCGGCAGGCCCGCCAAACGACAAGCACCCGATCCGACCAAAGGTGCGCGTCATGTCCGCAAATTTTGCCATTATTGAGCCCCGTCACAGCGCCGAGGGTGATTCTGCCCCGGCCAGCTGTAGGTGGCCCTATAATCTGATGTGCAGGCAAGGGGAGAGGCAGTCCCGCACCGGTGTTTTACAAAAACTTCATTGCCTGAAGAAGGACCACCATGGGTTTACTTCGCCCAGACCAGCTTCTCCCCGGTCAAACAAACGGCCATGGAGTCTTCGGGCAATTGTCCAAGCTGAGTATACATCTGAAAATGATTAAAGTCCGAAAGGAACTCGACAAAGCGGCCGTCTTTGACGCGGACCGTCAGGTGCCCGGTGAAGCAGAGGTCGCCGTGATGGGAGCTCTTTTTACGGCTAACGACCACCCGGCAGGAGGCCATATCGCCCTGCTCCAGCGCATGTGTGATTTCCACATGCACGTCCGGGAGCAGCGCTTTAAAAGCCTGGATAACTTCGGCGTAATCGTCTCTAAACAGCACCAGTGACCGAACCGGCCCATTGAAGGTTACGTTTGGATCCAGGAGGTCTTCAATGGCGGAATAATTGTCTTTGTTCCATACCTCGTCATACCAGCGATGGAGTAGATCAACGTGGCTCATAGCGCTCTCTAGACTTAAGTAACACGACACTGATGGCTGATTGCTATTGCGGCAACGCGGGCCCGTCTAGGGAGTATAGTGGCTCTAAAGTAAATAATCTGAAAACTCGCATCTCGGGTTCAGATTTGCGCCACTGAAAACCTTTTGCGGCACAGCGCACATAGCTGATGTGTCACGCGACATAATTTGGGGTATGCGAGACGGAGTGCAGGTTTCTGTTGCCAGGTACCTGCGAACCCCGCCTTACGCGGCTAGGCGTA
>SPLB01000086.1 GCA_004566265.1 Paracoccaceae bacterium
ATACTCGCACAGGTTTGCTGTCAGAGGATTTTCAAGCCTGCTCCCGTATTTAATCGCGAGAAAGAAATTTCCGGAGAACTCTCGAAGAATGGAGAGCTCTTCTTGTTTTATTTGACTGAACGACTACCGGCTGGCGCAAGTAGGATCAGAGATGGGCTGTTCTAAGTCCTGAAGTACGATGTCTTCTGTGATGGCGCCGTTGGTGGTTGAAAAATACCCCCTGCCCCAAAACCGGCATCCCCAGTCGCTCTTGCGGATCGCTGGAAATTCCCGTTGTACCCGGTAAGACGAACGACCCTTCATCCTGCGCACCAGATCGGAAATGGCGAGCTTCGGCGGGACGGATACGAACATATGCACGTGGTCGCTCGACAGCACCCCGCGCAAGATGCCGACCTGGTTCTCAGCACAGACCTATCGGCACATGTCGCGCACGCGCAGCGCTCCGGTCAGGACCTTATAGCGGTATTTGGTTGACCAGACGATGTGATTTCGACGATGGAAAACGCAGTGTTTGCCAGTGTTATTTTGCATGTCCTTAGCCTCCGCGCTAAAGCATGTCCGGCTGGAAGTCGGAGGGTTCGAACCAAAGCGTGGATACTGAACCAGCAGGTCGTCGCCTCCCCTTCAAAAGCGCATTGCGGCACCGACACTGGGCCGTCTCATACGGGAGTGGCGCATGCAAATCGAGCCCGCAAAAGATCATGAAATCCAACCGCGCCTTTAAGGCGCGTTCCTGCTTCGGGTCGCTCAGCCTGTGCCACTTGCCGGTCAGCAGGCACTTGACCAAAAGCTGCGGATCGTAACCCGGCGAACCGCAGCCGGATCGCCCAGAGCCACGCTTTAGGATCGGCGAAAGGGCCCGCCAATCCATCAACGAATCGATCTTTGCCAGAATATCGCCCGCACCAATCCGTTCAGACGCTTCGCGCAAAAACTAGTCCATCAAAACAGTCTCGAAAACCTGCCGAAAAG
Organism: Paracoccaceae bacterium; assembly: GCA_004566265.1. Lineage (GTDB taxonomy): Bacteria > Pseudomonadota > Alphaproteobacteria > Rhodobacterales > Rhodobacteraceae > Epibacterium. The sequence continues at coordinate 976 of SPLB01000086.1, forward strand.
ATACAAGTTCAAACCGGGTCAGGGAATCTCGTCGTTATTCATAGGTCTTCCTAAGCTAAAACAGACCAATTCATCCGTAGGAGCATGAACAAAGACGCTTTAAGATATTTTTCGCCGTTCAGCGTTTCTTTGCGGCGCGTCGCAACAGCAATAGCAGGCGATTGAAACTGTTTTGAATCCCATCTGGATCCGCTTTGCCAAAATAAGCATCCAGCTCGGGCCAGATTTTCACCGCCTGATCCAGAATGACGTCATTGCCTTCGGAATAAAGCCCCGCCCGGATCATCACCTCCGATTGCTCATAGGCGCCAAGGAACTTGCGCACTGCAAGGATCATCTCGTTTTCATCCTGCGTGGCGCAGGCCGGAAGGCTGCGGGACACCGAACGGGACACATCAATCGCAGGAAAACGGCCGCGTTCGGCGATTTCACGATTGAGTACAATGTGCCCATCCAACACACCGCGCAAAATATCAGCAATGGGCTCATCCATGTCGGATCCCGCAACCAATACAGAAAAGACCGCAGTAATATTGCCTTGGCTTTGATTTCCCGGACCTGCGCGCTCGCACAGACTGGTGATCAACGGGGTTACAGAGGGGGGATAGCCGCGCAGGGCTGGTGCTTCGCCCGAGGCAACGGCGATTTCACGGTGCGCTTCTGCAAATCGCGTAACCGAGTCTGCCATAAACAGCACGTTTTTGCCTTGGTCCCTGTAGTGTTCGGCCACGGTCATGGCCGACCAGGCACAGCGGCGACGCACCAGAGCCGGTTGATCTGAGGTTGCCGCCACCACAATGGTCCGCTTCATGCCTTCCGGTCCAAGCACGTCTTTGACAAAGTGGTTCACCTCGCGGCCACGTTCACCAATCAGCGCCATCACAACGACATCTGCGCCCATGTTTTGCGCCAGTTGCGCCATCAACGTGGACTTCCCGACGCCAGAGCCTGCAAACAGACCAACCCTTTGGCCTTCCACAATCGGCAGGACCGTGTTCAGAACCGCAAGACCCGTTGGCAGGCGTTCGCCCAGCCCACGCCGCTCCGCGGCTTTGGGCGGAGCTGTCATAATATCGCGCGCTTCGACTCCCCGCAGAATGGGCATCCCATCAAGGGGCGCCCCAAAGGGGTCAATCACCCGCCCAATCCATTTGTCATTCGGCGCAAACTCCGGAACCGGATACAGCAGAACAGGGTCACCAATGGCCGCCCGGTCCGGAGCGCTGTCAGGTAGCATGCGGACCAAATCGCCGCTAAGTCCAAGCACCTCTCCAAAAACTTCGTCGCGTGGGCCGCGCCTCAGCACCAGTCTGTCGCCAAGACGGGCCTGACCCGCGAGGCCCGAAACTTCGATCTCGCCGCCGCCTACTCCGGTGACGCGGCCCATAGGGGTTGCGAGGCGGCTGTTGGCCAATTCTTGGCTCAATGCGTCCAGCTCTGAAATCATCTGCGGTTTCTCCAACAAAGTCGCTGCAAACAATTTCTAAAGGAATCAGGGTTAAGCCTTGATTGAAATTGATCGAGGGAGAAGCCCCGGTGTTCGACAAACTGAATGTTTTTAAGATCGCATTTTCGATGGCGACCCATGCTGGCAAACGTCAGGCATTGGTTTCTGAGAATATCGCGAACGCCAATACGCCTGACTACCTGGCGAAGGATATCAAACCCTTCCGCGAGGTCTATGCCGCAGGAGAATCGCAGGGCGACATGGTCGCCTCCCGTGCGTCGCACCTTAATGGCGTCGGCAACAGCGGATTCGACTGGGCCGTACAAACCGACAACTCATACGTGGACCCCAACGGGAACTCTGTGACCCTTGAGGAAGAAATCCTCAAAGGTGTGGAAGCCAAGCGGCAACACGACCGCGCATTGGCGATTTACCGGTCCTCAATGACCATTCTGCGCACCAGCCTCGGCGGCCAATGATAGGAAACCCAGACCATGAGTGAATTTGGCAAAGCCCTTTCCGTGACAGCATCTGGCCTGCGGGCCCAGGCAAAACGTCTGGTACATGTGTCGGAAAACATTTCCAACGCCGACACACCCGGCTACCGCCGCAAAACCGTGTCCTTTCAAGCCGTGCGTGACCTCGCGACAGATGTCAGCGAAGTTCGCGTCAACAAGGCAAAACTGGACCGCAGCGAGCTGGAGCATATCTATGACCCAAACCATCCGCTTGCCGATGAAACAGGCCACTATATGGGATCCAACGTCGATCTCATGATGGAAATAGCAGACGCGCGCGAAGCGCAGCGGACCTATGACGCAAACCTGAAGATGTTCGACCAAACGCGGCAGATGTCCTCGTCCCTGATGGAGCTTCTTCGCCGATAACTTTAACTGAGCAATAATGGAGATCCAGAATGGATATTCGCTCCCTGTCCGCAACCAGCGGGTATGCAGTAGCTAAAACGGCTGCAAAGGTTGACCCAGAATACAATCCCGCCTCCCCCGGCGCGCAGATGAAGGCAAGCTTTGAACAGTTTACCTCTACGCTGCAGCAGTCTGAAAAGATGTCCGTGCAGGCGATGACCGGCAGCGCTGACCCGCACGCGCTTGTACAGGCTTTGGCCCAAACCGAGCTTGCGGTGGAAACCGC
>SPLB01000087.1 GCA_004566265.1 Paracoccaceae bacterium
ACCCTGTCGCTCGAAGCTCTGGAACACGCCGAAAGCTTCTATGCCTCTGACCTTGGTAGAAAACTGGTCCGGGCAGAAAACGCATCCCATGACATTGAGGATGGGGATGTGACGCGGGAAGCAGGCAGCCGTATCATCGCCAAGATGGTGCAGGAGCGTGATCCCAAAATTGAGGTCTTCCGCCGTATGACCCAGGCCGTCAGCAACAGTGAGGACACCTTGCGCGCAGTTCAAACTGTGCAGCTGCGTTTCCTCACTGCGGCCTCGGATGCTGGCATTATCAATCTGCAGATGGACCCCGAAACCCTGGCAGAGGCAATGCGCGAACAGGAACCATTCCTTCGCATTTCAATAAGCGAAGGCGCGCTGGCGAGCAGCGCCTATACCTATCAGGGGTTTAGCTTCGAAGAGTTGAACGACTACGCCGAGGCGTTGGAACATCCGTTGATGCAAGAGGTCTACAGCCTCTTGAATTCTATCCAATATGAAATTCAGGCCAACCGCTACGAGGCTTTGGCCCATCGCCTGACAGAGCTGAACCCGAATGCGGATCTCTGAAGTCGCAGTGGAGCAAGGCAAATTTTGGCAGCGGCCAAAGGCTGTTCAAAAAACTTGACTTCCCCCCTGAAATCGACCAAAAGCGCGCATCCCGGCGTGGAATCCCTTTTGAGGATCTCCTGATCCGGGATGTTTTTATCATACAGCCCCCAATGGGGCGCGCTGTTCGAGGTGGCGGGATATATCCCGCCAAAAACGCCCTGTCGGGGACCATAGAACGCGGTAAGCAAAGGAATGACTGAAATGTTCGCAGTCCTCAAGACTGGCGGCAAGCAGTACAAAGTTCAGGCGGGCGATGTGCTCCGCGTTGAAAAACTGGCTGCAGACGCTGGCGAAACCATCCAATTTAACGACGTCCTGATGCTCGGTGGGGAAGCACCGGTTGTTGGCGCTCCCTTCGTGTCCGGTGCTGCCGTTCAGGCGGAAGTTGTCGATCAGATCAAAGGCGACAAAGTTATCAACTTCGTCAAGCGTCGTCGGAAGCACTCCTCAAAGCGCACCGTTGGTCACCGTCAAAAACTGACCTTGGTTCGCATCACCGAAATCCTGACCTCCGGCGCAGACGCAACCGGCGTCAAAGTTGCAGCCGGCAAAGGCGACGCGGGTTCCGCTGCTGCTTCCTCCGCTGACGATCTGTCCATGATCACCGGCGTTGGCCCCGCAGCTGTGAAAAAGCTCGAAGCCGCAGGCCTCACCACTTTTGCTCAGATCGCAGCCTTGTCCGAAGACGAGATTGCTGGTATCGAAGGCATCAAAGTGAAGCCCGAATGGGTTGAGCAAGCCAAAGAACTGGCTCAAGGCTAAGGAGAGACAAAAATGGCACATAAAAAAGCTGGTGGTTCCTCCCGTAACGGTCGCGACTCTGTTGGTCGCCGCCTTGGCGTGAAACTGTACGGTGGCCAGTCGGCTATCGCAGGCAACATCATCGTGCGTCAGCGCGGCACCAAGTTTTGGGCCGGCGAAGGCGTTGGCATGGGCAAAGACCACACTCTCTTTGCAACCACCGACGGTGCTGTGACCTTCACCAAAGGCCTCAAGGGCCGCACCTTCGTTTCGGTTCTCCCAGTGGCGGAGGCCGCTGAGTAAGCCGAACCTGATAGGTTATGAAATCTTAGGGGGGATCGGCTAAACAGCCGGTCCCTTCTGCTTTTGGGCCTTTGGCATTTCAGATGCGCGTATCACGGGGATTTCATGACCCAATCGTGCAATGCATCTGGCCACGCCCCAAATCGGCGCCACCGGGGTAGGGAGTAGGACCCGGCACCGCGTCATCGAGTTCTGAGGAGGACCGAGCGTATGAGTTTAGATCAAGTGGATCAAACGGAACAACAAATGGCAATCACAGGTGCGCGTTTTGTTCTGCGCCCATTGCGCGTCTCGGACGCGGGCCTGATTGCGCATTATGCAGGCGACGAACGCGTTGCGCGCCGCACGAGCAGCGTTCCTCATCCTTTGCCGCCCGGCGCGGCTGAGGCCTTTGTGGCGCGCGCCATGAAGGGTGACGACAACGAAATCATCTGGGCGATCGACGGCACCACCGGTGGTGGACCCGAGTTGAAGGGCATCGTCAGTCTGCAGCGCATGGATCGTGCCCAGTCCGAGGTTGGCTATTGGATTGCACCGCCGTTCTGGAATACTGGCCTCGCGGCCGAGGCGCTGGATCTGCTGATCGACGCCAACCCTTTTGGCGACACGGCTTTGTTTGTCACTGTGTTCCAGGATAATCCCGAAGGCGCACAGGTCATGACCGGCCGTGGGTTCGAATACCTGGGCGACGCGGAGACCTTTTCGGTGGCGCGCGGTGCTGCTGTTCCAACATGGACCTACAGCCGCAAGCTGTAAGGTGCAGCCACAGGCCCAAATACGCGGGTGCGCCACTCGGTGGGCCCGCAATTCCTTTTTCGGAGACCTTTGCAGTCAGGCTTGAGGCATTCCGGCAATTCCTTTAAGGCCTGATACACTCTTTTCTTTTGAGGCCCGACATGAAATTCTTGGATCTCGCCAAGGTCTATATCCGCTCTGGCGCAGGCGGCAATGGCTGCATCAGCTTCCGCCGCGAGAAATACATCGAATACGGTGGCCCAGACGGCGGCGATGGTGGCCGCGGCGGTTACGTTTGGGCAGAGGCTGTGGACGGGCTGAACACGCTGATCGACTTTCGCTATCAGCAGCACTTTTTTGCGAAGAACGGCCAATCCGGCATGGGACGGCAGCGTACCGGCAAAGACGGTGACGACATTATCCTGCACGTCCCTGTTGGCACTGAGATCCTGGACGAGGATGAAGAAACTGTTATCGCCGACCTGACCGAAGTGGGTCAACGCGTGCTCTTGGCCAAGGGGGGCAACGGTGGCTTTGGGAACCTGCATTTTAAGTCGGCTACCAACCAGGCACCGCGTCGGGCAAACCCCGGTCAGGACGGCATTGATCGGACCATCTGGCTGCGCCTGAAGCTGATAGCGGATGCGGGTCTTTTGGGGTTGCCCAATGCGGGCAAATCCACTTTCCTGGCAGCCAGTTCTAACGCGCGCCCCAAAATCGCGGATTACCCGTTTACCACACTGCACCCGAACCTGGGCGTGGTCGGCATTGATAATGCTGAATTTGTTGTCGCTGACATCCCCGGCCTAATCGAAGGCGCAAGCGAGGGTCGCGGTCTGGGTGACCTGTTCCTTGGCCATGTCGAGCGCTGCGCGGTTCTGTTGCACCTGATCGATGGCACCTCGGAAACCATTGCCGAGGACTACAACACCATCATCGGGGAGCTGGAGGCCTATGGGGGTGAATTGGCAACGAAACCCCGCATTACGGCGCTGAACAAGATCGACGCACTGGACGAAGAAGAGCGCGCAGAGGCCAAGGCAGACCTCGAAGCCGCCATCGGCGGTCCGGTTCTACTGATGTCGGGTGTCAGCCGTGAAGGTCTTGAAACCGTGCTGCGTGCTGTGCGCGCCAAAGTAGATGAAGACAGAATTCGCTACAAAAACACCGGCGAGGAGGATGCGCCGTGGCAACCCTAAGGTCCGCCAAACGCATTGTTGTCAAGATCGGCTCGGCCCTTTTGGTCGATCGCTCTACCGGCGAAATACGCCTTGACTGGCTCCAGAGCCTAACGGATGACGTGGCGTGGTTAAAGGAACAAGGCAAGGATGTGATCCTTGTGTCCTCTGGCTCTATTGCGCTCGGGCGCGAGGTGCTGGGGTTGCCCCGCGCGGATTTGCCGCTCGAACAATCTCAAGCCGCCGCCGCGGTGGGGCAGATCCGTCTGGCGCGCGCCTATGAAGAAGCGCTGGCCCCGCACGGTATTAAAACCGCGCAGGTCTTGGTGACCCTTGAAGACAGCGAAAACCGTCGCCGCTATCTGAATTCGCGCGCGACCCTCGGCACGCTCCTCAATTGGGGTGCGGTGCCGATTGTGAACGAGAATGACACCATCGCCACGGATGAAATCCGCTATGGTGATAATGATCGTCTGGCAGCTCAAATCGCGGTGACCATCGGCGCCGATGTGCTGGTGCTGCTCTCGGATGTTGATGGCTTCTACAGCGCCAACCCTGCGCTGGACCCAACCGCCAAACGTTACGACGTGATCGACGAGATCACGCCCAAGATTGAGGCTATGGCGGGGGATGGTGTGTCTGGCCTGTCCAAAGGCGGGATGATCACCAAACTGCTGGCCGCCAAGATTGCTACAGCGGCGGGGTGCGCCATGGCGATCACGGAAGGTTCCCCCCTGAACCCATTGAGAACGCTAGAAAGTGCCGCGAATTGCACCTGGTTTACCGCTCATGAAGACCCGCAGTTGGCGCGTAAGCGCTGGATTGCGTCGATGAAGACTCGCGGAGTGCTTATCGTCGATGAAGGTGCGGAAAACGCACTTTTTCACGGCAAGAGCCTGCTGCCTGCAGGGGTCCGTCACGTGGAGGGTGATTTTGGCCGGGGCGATCCCCTGGCCATCGTCAGC
>SPLB01000088.1 GCA_004566265.1 Paracoccaceae bacterium
ACCCGCGCCGAGGCCCTTTATGATCAGTGGCAGGCCGCCCACCCCGACTGTAGCCTGGCCATGCATTATAATGACTACATTCAGGGGCCAGAGGCCTGGCGGGCCCTGTTCGACTTTATTGGAGAAGCGTTCGATGCAGATCTGGTGCAGGCAGCGCTGGATCATAAGCTGATGCATATGAAATGGCGCGGCCATAAAACCGCGCCGCAGGGCTGACCCTGCCGCCAGCCACCTACCCGTATTTTCCCCGCGACCCTAAAGTGTTACCTGCTGGCTCCAGCCCATCTGGCGGCGCTGATATTCCTTGGTGGTCAACCCCGGCAGGGCCAGCAGGTGATCGGGGCCAGAGACATCCAGTAGTTCCAGTCCCTTGGCATAAAGCGCATGGCCCACGCAAGCGTCCTCCAGTCCCACAGCCTGCATCGCAAAAAACGCCTTCATGCTGAGATACATATAAGAACAGGCCGCCAGCCCCTCGCGGTTCAGCAGATAGCCATAGCCGCCCGCCGCATACGCCCGCGGCAGCGGGTACTGATAGCCCCGCGCCTCGATCAGCGGATCCGCACATTTGCCAATATGCCAGCCATGCCACTGACCGTCGTGACGCTCTCCACCGACCCGGCGCCCGGCACAGGGCAGGCCAGCCCCGGCCGCCCTATCGACCATTGCAACAAACCCCGCCGCATCTTCCAGCAGGATATTGTCGTCAATCTTCACCACCAGCTCCGGCTCGGTCAGCAGGTCAAACAGCATATAGGCATAGAACAGTTTGCGATGCAGGCTTTCGTAATTATCCGGCACCGGCACCTGCAGGATTTGCCCGTCATAGAAGAAGGTCAGCGGGGTCTCCTCTTCGGAGCGCACCTCCGTGGTGCCCAGAAGAAACACATGGTGCCAGCGCCTGTCCCCATCCGCTTCAAGCGGTGCAAAAGAGCGATGGGTCTCCTGCGTGGCCGCAAGCCGGGGATGGCAGCTGGTGTGCAGAATCACCCGCCGCCCGGCGCAATCCGCCCGCAGCCGCTGAACCGCCGCGCTCTGGCTGGCCTGCAGAAGTGCCGCCAGAAAGGGGCGCATGTGGTCGTTGCGGGGAAACAGCGAAAACACATCGCGCAGGCCGACAAAATCTGCGGCCAGTGCCGTAGGCCCTTTCCCCGTAATCAAGGCTCGCAGCCTGGCCTCATGGGCCTCGGCGCTGTTGATGGCAAACCGCAGGTTAAAATACATCGGCCGCTGCCAGCGCAGATTACGCCCCGCCCGGTCAATGAAATGCGCCTGGCCTGCGGAAAAATCCCGCACCATTGTGGCGGTACTGCCTAGTAGCTGGCTGCGGGCCTGGGCCAACACCTCCGCGCCGCCGCCCGCATGCGCACGCTCTCTCTGGGGGGGCGCAGCCTGCGATGCCGCTTCCGCCTGGCCCACATCCCCGTTCAGAACCGCTGCAAGACGATTGTCATGGAATAGATGCCCGGCATAGCGACCAATGACCTGTTCCTCTGGGGTCTGGGCCAGCTCGGTCCAGAAGCGGTCTACCACACCGGTGTCAAGCCCCCTATAATGGTCGCGCCAGGTGGCCCCGACACCGGTAGGGAGGTCTGTATTGCGCCCATAGGCGGCCCCGCCCAGCCGGATCTTGGCCTTGTAATTGATCAGGCTGCGATAGGGGAAGTGCAGGATCCTGAGCCGTGCACCCGCCGCTTCCTCCTGCCCTGGCAGATCGCTGACACCGTGATTGCCCTGGGCAACGGTAACGACTTCGCTGGCGCGGTGCAGCACTTTGCCCGGTAGCAGATGCCCAAGCTGATTGCGGCTTCGCACCTCAAAAATATCGCTGTGGCGCGGATGGCTGTGGCCCTCCAGCGGAGCGCCCCCGGCACAGCCCACCACCGCATTATGGCGCATCACCCGCAGGCTGGAGGTGCTGTCGGGCAGGCTGGCAAGCAGCTGTTTCAGATCGCCCGCCTCTGGCAGCCAGAATTCATCGGCATCATTATTGATCACCCAGTCCGCACCATGATCGCGGGCAGCGCGGCGTGCCATCTCGGTGACCCATTGCCACTGATTATAGTCATCCTCTTTCTGGCGCAGCAGCTCGATGTCAAACTCCCGTGCTAACCGGGCCAGTATTGCAGGGGTGTCATCCTCCGAGAGATTGTCCATGACAATAAAACTGTCCACGCCAATGGCGTGATGAAAACGGATGTTATCTTCCAGAATATCCGCCTCGTTGCGCACCAGCAGCGTCATGGTGAGCTTGACCGAACCCTGCCTGTCTGAACTCTGCTTGCGTTGGGAGAGCGGCCCATGCGAGGGTCCGGCTTCATGAGACGCCTGCCCTGTCAGAATACCGCGCGCGGCAAACACCACGCGGCGCAGCCCGGCCCTGAGGCGTGGCCGGAGAAGAGACCTGAGGATAGGCTTGAGCCTGTAAAATGACGACCGGTGCAATGACAAAGCGGCGACCCCTTTCAGACGGCTCTCCTGCGTCCGATTCCCCTCTGCCCCCGCCCGCCGGGGACATCCTGTGGCTTGGTGCCCATAAAACCGGCAGCACCTATCTGCAACATATGCTTGACCAAACCAGACTGCCCCTAGCACAGGCGGATCTGTTTTACATCGGGCTTCCGACCCTGCGCGCCCGTTATACCCGCCCGCTCCTAGATCCTAGCCGCAAACCAGCGGCAGGTCCCGATGTCCTGCCGCCGCTGGCGCGGCCCGAGGATAACGGGGGCCCGGACACCGCAGATAGTGCAAGGCGCTATCTGATCTTTGACGAAAACATTCTGGGGCTGGTGCAGAACGCGCTGGCGCCTGCGGGCCTCTATCCCGACGGGGCTGAACGGGCCTTGCAGATGCATCACACACTTAGGCTGCACCGCCCCCGGCTGATTCTGGGGGTACGCAGCTTTGCGGATTACCTGCCCTCGCTTTATTGCGAAACACTGAAGTCGCTGCCCTTTCAGGAGTTTCAGAGCTTTAACCGCTCCCGGCTTCATACCCTATCATGGAGCGACCTAGCCGAACGGCTGTTGGCCGCATTCCCCGAGGCTGCGCTTTATGTCTATGAGGCCGATCAGCTGCGCAGCCACGAGGCGGCACTGCTCAGCTGGGTCACCGGGCTGGAACCCGCCTGTTTCACCCTGCCGCCCTCGGGGAGCGACAGCCATCGCAGCGGGTTTTCCCAACGCGCGGTAGAGGCCATGGCCGCTGACGCCCGCTGCCAACCCGGCCTGGACACCGCCAAACAGTGGCGGCGCTATGTCAGCGCCTTTCCCCGTGCCCCCGAAGCACCGGGGTTCTCCCCCTGGGACGATAGAGACCGGGCTGATCTTGATCTCGTGTACCGGCTGGACCTGGAGCAGCTGCGCAAGCTCTCCCGCGTTCACATGTGGTCTGCGCCCCCTTTACCCTAAAGGCAGGACCCATTCAATCCGGCTCAGAATCAGCCGTTGTTCCGGTCACACCGCCCGGGAACCGCGCTTGCAGGGCCTGCAGGGCGTGGAACTCCTGCAGCGCCGCCTGACCTTCAGTCCAGGCATGCACCGCATCCAGCTGCTCGTTCAGAACACGCGCCACTGCCTGTCCCTGCCAGCCCGCAACAACGGCGGCCAGCTCTCCTCTGGCCAGCGCCCAGGCCGGACCAAGAGCGCGCAAGGCCACCGGGTCATAACGCAGCGCCCGCCAGTCCCCTACGGAGACCCGCGCCAGGCTCTCCTGCGCCCGCAGCGCATAGGCCCAATGGGCCGCAGGCGACAGGCGCTCCATATGCCAGGCCATATTTTCCAGAAGCCAGCGCAGCAGCACCCGGCGCACACGCGGCCGCCAGCAGTACCATGGGCTGCGCTTCAGATGACGGCGAATCAGGTCAAAATGATCAAAGAAGGCCGCCAGTTCCATACCCTGCGCCGCCATGGTCTGGCCGCTGCGCCCCACGCGGTGACTGCAGACCACCCGGTCACAGAATCGGATATCACGGGCCGCCAGAGACACCAGCCAGTGAAACGGGCCATCCTCGTAGAAGAAATCCCCTTCCGGAAAGCGCAGCCTGTGCTGCCGCAAAAACCCGGTGCGGTAAATTTTGCGCCAGGGCACTCCCACCATATGCAGCGCATGACCGCGGCGCGCCCGCGGAGATCCTGCGGCCTGAGCTAGCGCCCAGAGCTCTTGATCCGGCGGATCGAACAACTGGCCCGTACTGTCATTCCCGGTGCCATCCTTGAAGACGCGGTAATTGGCGATCAGCACATCCACCGGATCCGCTTCATAAGCGCTGCGCACAGCCTCCAGCCCCGCGCCGTCGACCAGATCATCGCCATCGACAAAAAACAGCGCCTCGCCGGTGGCGGCCTCCATGCCGATATTGGCAGGGATCCCCACCCCGCCGGGCGTATTCTGCTCCAGAAAGATCGGCACCAGCGCAATATCGCGCGCGCGCGCCATGCCCCCCGTTTCAGACGCTGTTTCGGGGCCAAACAACTGCTCCAGCGTGCGGGTGATCACCGCAGCGGTCTGGTCGGTAGAGCCATCATCCACCACGATCAGCTGATCGCCCTTCCGCAGGTGCGGGGTCAGCCGGGTCAGACAGTCGGCGATATAGCGCTCGATATTATAGGCGGTGACAATAAAGGAGAACCTCATGGCTGCGCCTCCCTGTCCTGTGCTGTGTCCAGCGCTGTTTCCCAGACGTCCGCTTCACGCCGCAGCAGCGCCATCATATCGCGCACCACCCGCGGCGCGCGGCTGGCAATCAGGGCCAGGGTCTCGCTGTCATACTGGGTCAGGAAAAACACCCGCGCCCGCTGCAGGAAGGCCGCGTGATGGATCGTGTCCAGCACCGTCAGGATCCAGCCACACAGCCCCACTTCAAACTGCGCCAGCGGCCAGAGCACCTCGGGCCCCAGCGGACTCTGCGCCAGGGTCTGATGCAGCGGCGCCAGCGCCTGAAACACCTCCAGCCGTTCCACCCCCCTGCGATTGGTCAGCCGCCCGCCCCCGGTATGGACAAAATGCTCGCAGCACAGCGCGTTTGAGGCATAGATGCGCTCAGCCAGAAGAAAGCTCGACCAGTGCAGTTCAATGTCATTATGCACCGGGATTTCGGTGCAGCGGATGCCATGATCGCGCAGGAACCCGGTGCGATAAATCTTGTTCCAGGGATAGGCGGCAATGGTAGTCATCCGCACCTGCTGGGCCCGGTTCAGACGGGTGGGAGCGGTCTGCGCCAGACCGGCTGCCTCCCAATAGCCCTGATCGACGGGCATTGGCCCCGGATGTCCCTTCGCGCGCTCGCGGCTGTCGATATGGCGGAACAGGCAGAAATCAAACGCCAGCCCCTCCAGATCGGCAATCAGATCCACAAGCGCCTCGGTCAGAAGATCATCAGCATCAAAGAACAGCACATGTTCCGTTGCCACCGCCGCCAGCCCCTGATTGCGCGCATGCCCCGCACCCCGGCAGATCTCGCTGCGCAGATAGGTGATCCCAAGCGCGGCCTCGTCAAAACCCAGGTCCGCCGGACGGCAGGGCGGCGTACTGGCATCATCGCAGACGACAAGCGCCTGAAAGACACCAAAGGCCTCGGCTTGCCGCAGCAGACGTGTAAGTCCCTCGGCGTCGTTATGCACCGGAACGACCAGCGACAGGGAGAAAGGTGTGGCCATGCTCATGCTCCAAACACTGCCAGATCCATGATCGACATCTGCGCGATATCCGGCGGCAGAAACAGGATAAGCTCACGCCAAGGGGCCGTCCGCGCCACTTCCGGGTGTGCGTCCAGTAGCATCAGATCGGCATGGGTGCTTTCCTCGCGATAGGAGATCACCCGCTTGGCAAAAAATTCATCGTGAAACCCGCCCTTGATGCCACTGCGCAGACAGGGGCGCAGGGTCAGCGTCTCAGGGGCACGTGTCCTGCACATCAGTCCGCAGACCGCGCGCCCGGAGAGGTCATAGTCTCCCAGTTCGATATTCAAAGACAGCCAACGCCCCGCCCGCCCGGTCCGAAAGCGCAGATCCATCAGCTGCCCCGGCACCGAAGAGACTTGCGCCGAGGTATCGCTGTCGGGATCCACCGACAGGTAAATGCCTGACACAATCCGTTCGTCGGCAGGCAAATCGCCCTGATGTTTCAGCGCCCTGAGCTGGGCCAGACTGCGAAGCGCCTGCGCCTCCGGACAAGCGTCCGGCTTCGCTCTCATGATCCTGCTCCATGCCATGCCCAGCCCTGATCCTCTTCCAGCCTCCCTCTCGGAGGGAGTGTTTTTCAAGTTTTAGACGGGTTGCACACGGCCTGACAACCGCCGTCATTACCGCCTGCAGGGGCCTTCCGGGCGCAGCTGGCTGCGGCGGTCATGGACCAGGCCGGTCAGCGTTTCCAACACCTGATCGGCGCGGCTTTCCACCTGATGATGCAGCCAGACCAGATCCTGCAGCGCGCGCGCCTTGGCCTGCCGATCGGCCTCGTCGTTCAGGTAATGGCGCAGCGCCTCCTCAACCTCCTGTGGACTCTTGCAGGTGATGAGATGGCCCATGAAAATCTCGGCCCCCTCGAAATGATCCGAGATCACCAACCCGCCTGCCATACCCACATCCATGATCCGGTTCGACACAAACCCCTCGGCCGCCATATGGGGCCAGTGATCATTCAGCACGATCCTGGCGGCGCGGTAATAAGCGGGTAGCCGGCCATTGGGCACATGGCTGCCATAGATATATCTAGGCGCGATCAACCCCTGCCATTCTGCCCCGTAGATGGCCAGCGGCAGGCCCCGCGCCACACAGGTTTCCGGCATCCAGCGGCGGGTTTTGCGCGAGTTACCAACAAACAGCACCTCATGGCGCGGCACGCCGGTCAGATCGACATCGGGGTGAAACCGCTCCGAATCACTGCATTGCAACATGACCGACGCCTTCATTCCCAGCGCCTCAATCACCTGCTGGCCGCGCCCATAGGCGCTGACAAAGACATGGTCATAGCCGCCCATTTCATCCAGCGACACCCGGTCCGGATGGCTGATGTGCCACATCATATTGATGTGGCACGGATCCGGCTCATAGGCGGTCACACCGCGCAGCACCAGAGTGGCGTCATCCTCGGGCTGATGCTGATACCAGTCCGGCAGAATATCCACCCGCGCCCGGCAGCCGCGCCGCTCCAGCGCCCGGGCCAGGCTTTCGGCCAGATGCAGATCCCCCCAGCGATGTTTATAGAGGGGGCGCGGCGCCGGCACTTTCAGCGCAATCTGCAACGCGTCCTGTTGGCGCACCAGACGTTCGTTGCGATGCCGGACCTGCACCCGCCGGATAACATCATCGGGCAGATATCCGATCGACGCAGACGCTGGGCGGCCCCCAGAGGCTGCCCCCCCCCAGGGCAGACCCGTCAGGGACATTACCCAGGGCAGCTCTGGCACCATTGGGGCCGCTTCTGCCGTCGCTCGCAGCAGAAAATCCCAGCCCGCACCTGCGCCCAACTCAGGATCCAGCCAGATCCCACGCGCCAGCAGCTGGCGGCGATGGGCAAAACCCAGCAGCGCCCCCATCAGGTCACGCGGCTGCATCAGAAAATCATCACGCCCATAGCCGCCCGACCCCAGCGGCCCAGCCGCCAGGCAGTTTGCCTCGGGATGGGACGCAAATGCTCGCCGCAAGCGGGGCAGAAACTCAGGCGACCAAAGCGCAGAAGCCCCCCCATCAGACATAGGGCTCACGCCACCGCCAAAGGGCAGATACACCACGATATCCCTTGTCGCCGCCTGCTGAGCCCGCCGCCAGGCTTTGGCTTCGGCCCCTGCCTCGGTTGTGCCGACATCCAGCCTGTGATGGGGCGGAGACAAAAGCCGCAACCGGCCAGTGGCAATCTCTGTCGCAAAGGCCGCGGACAGCTCCGGCTGCCAAGAGGTCGGCTGGGCAAAGGCCAGCAACACCTCCTCTGCGCCCTGGGCCAGACATAGGCGCAGGGCCGCCGTGATCCGCTTCGGCTCTCGTGCGCAGCAGGGCACCACGGACAGAAGGGATATACCAGGTCCCGCCCCGAACTGCCTTGCCCTTGCATGCCCGCCCCCAACGAGCCCGGTCCCCGCATGTGGGGCAGAATCCCCAGGCAACCGCCGGGGCAGCTGCGCTGCCTCCGCCGGGGGCAGATCCACCGTCACCATGTCAAAGCGCAACCCCAAATGGGTCGGCACCGCCCCCAAAAGCCGTTCGATCGCATGGGCCGGGGTACCACAGATCTGGCCCTGTTCCTGCGGGAAATCCTGATAGCTCAGCCCCAGATCCAGAAACGGGCGCAAAACCGCAGCCCGGGCGCAGAAAAACGACCCAGCCGGGAAATCCGGACAAATCGGATCAGCCGGGCCAAAGCCCATCCGCCTGCTCAGATCATCGGCCAGCCCCCAAGACCGACCATAATGGGGGGCCCGACGCAACTGCGGCCAATAGGCCGGGGCCAGCAGCCCCAGCGCGGGGTCCTGCGCAAAACACGCCAGCATCTGGCGTGCCACAGCCTCAGACCCAAGAAGACAATGGCCCAGATACGTCATCCAGCCCGCGTGATAGCTGCCGTGGCTCGATTTCTTGCTGTGCAGATGCAGGACCAGATCCTGTGGCGCCAGCAGCACCAGATGATCACGAAACCCAACCACCCAGGGAGCCACATCCCGGCCCCGGTTGGGCAGCGCCCGTGCCACCACCCGACGGACCAGCGGCAGCGCCGCTGCAAAATACTGCTCCAACGCGCGCAGCGCGCGCCCATCCCCCCCATACTCCGCCTGGGGCACAGAAATCAGCAGATCAAATTCACCGGCGGAGCCCGCCAACAGATCTGCCGGCAGATGCGACAGCCAACCAATCATCTGCTCCGCCGCGTCGCCATGAAACAAATGCAGCTGCACCACCAGTCGCCCGCCCAGTTTCAGCTCGCCCGGTCTGTGTTTGGGCCGGTCTGCAGCCTCCGCCGCCGGATCCTGGCAGGAAAACACCCGCGCAACCGGGCCATATTCCGCCCGACCAAACCGGTTGAACCCTGCGGGCCTCAGCGCCCGATCCCGAAACGCAGGCATCGCCCGTTTGCCACTGTCCCCCTCGACCAGCGCCGCAGCGTGAGTCTGTTCCAGATAGTGCAGGAAAGGGTTTACGCCCGCAGCGTCAGGGTGCTGCGCCAGATAGCCCAGCGGATCAAACCAGCGGGCGGGGCTCAGCCCCAGCCGCCAGCCGCTTTGCAGAAAATGGCGCAGCAAGGTCGCCGCATCAGGCGCGCCTCTCTCACCTTCAGAGAGTCCCTCCCAAACAGCTATGCCCCCAGAGCCTGCAGCCGTCAGCTGGTCCTGATAGAACCCCGCATCAAAAACCCGCCGCACCAACGCCTGTGTCTCCTCTGACACCCGTTGCCTGGTCGAGACGGTCGCAGGCCCTATCGGAGCCGGTCCATATGGCTCTGACATCCGCCCCTTCAACCCGGCTGCTGCGCCTTCACGCAGGCCTGCACCCAGTCCCAGGTTTCCGCTAGCCCCTCACCCAGCCCGATGGTGGTATCCCAACCCAATGCGGCCTTGGTACGTGTCATATCCAACACCACCCGCGGCACATCAAAATCGCGACCGGGTTTGTAAACCGGCTGCACCTCATCGCCCAAGGTTGCCGTCACAGTGGCACAGATCCGGGTCACCACCTCCGCTACCGATGTCCCTTCGCCGCTGCCCGCATTGAACACGCCAGAGACCTCTCCGGCTAGCGCCCGGTGACAAAGCCGTGCCAGATCCTTCACATGAATGAAATCACGCACCACGCTGCCATCCCCCCAGACCTCGATCGGCTCGCGGCGGGCCAGCCGCCACAGATGGGTGCCAATCAGCCCCTGAATCCCGGTGTGTCCCTGGCGCGGCCCATAGGGGTTGGAGGCCCGCAGCGCCACATAGGTCAGCCCATGCAGTTGATGTTCCATGAACAGGTAATGTTCCACCGCGGCCTTGACGATGCCGTAGGAGCTGATCGGATTGAGCGGGTGATCTTCGCACACCGGGTCACTTTGGGGCACGCCATAGAC